>DATBGR010000513.1:0-7197 GCA_036557905.1 Nitrososphaeraceae archaeon
TGTTAGTATTTACTGGTATCGATACTTCAATTTGTGTAGAGACATCATTAAGGGAAGGATTTAACACAGGCTATGATGTCGCAATAATATCTGATGCTACAGCATCTGGTGACAAGAGACACTACGATACAACGCTAGAAAGGGTAAGAGATTACTATGGATTGGTAATGAATACTGAGAAGTTTAAAGAAGTGATTCGCAGACTAGATAAGATGCGAAAAGGTGAAGTTAAGGCCTTTATAGAGTCAGAAGACGAAGCCAAAGCCTTTATGGAGGAATGGAATTTACTAGACCCTAGGCAATTTCCTTCTGAACAAGTTAATCTTTAGAATGAGTTAGTTGAAGTAGTAGCCGGTCGAAATACAACATCGAATGGTCTAGCTTCACTTCGAATTGGTTTACTTGTTTGCTACCAAGTTAAGATACCTAGATTTCTCTACTATATTTAGGCATTAAGGATCTGGCAATAACCTCTATGGTTCATCATGGTTTCATCCATATATCATTTATAATTTATTATAGAGTTGAAATGCGTTAACCATATATGCTCTGATTCCTCTATCTGTGCTCTGCTACTTATCTTAATTCCATAATAGACGGTTGATTTTAGTGCTAAGAATACTGAACTTAATTCTATAGCTATATACACAGAAAGTCTAATTCATAGTAAATATAAACTGGAAAATGCGGTTATAGATGTAGTTATATTTTTGTTTATCACACTACTGTAAGGCTTATTTTCCATCTGTATGGTAATTATGTTCTTAGATATCCAAGTCACGTGATGATATTTATATCTAGAATGAATGTTACTGTGTCTGGAGATTCACTACTTTGAAGATGAATGGCAAGTCGTCACTCATTATCATTGTTTGTTATCAGCTGGCTGTGGGCGAGGTTTGGGAATCAGAGGGGTGAGTGCCTTGGAGATAATGAAACCTGTTACGGCTCCTATGACAATGACAGGTATAAGGTCGGTATGTCCTCCGAATAGCCCTAGTAACAGGGCAAGTGTTAAGGGAATTGGAAAAAAAGCGCACGCAGCCCCAGCCATAGCTGCAAGCACACCCACACCTTGCGGAATGAATGTTAGAACTTCTGATAAAACCTGTCCTAGAGTACCACCTATAAATAGTAACTGAAAGATTGGACCACCTTCAAAGCCTGAGGCAAATGACGTACTTGTAAGCAACATCTTGACTAGCATCATTAGGAGCAGTATTCCTATACAATATGCAGCTGGATTGTGAACAATTTGTAGTAACTGGTTCTGGCCAGAGTAAAGTGTTAGTGGAAGAAATGAACCAATCAAGCCAATAATCAAGCCATCTATTATGGAACGAGCAACCGGTTTCTTATTAAGACGGCCAAAAACATGATGGACAAGCCCGAATACTATCTTGAACAATGTCCCAATTAGTGCTGCTATAACCCCCACTAGCAACGCCAAGACAAGGTCAACTATACGAAGAGCGGCAAAGTTAGGGAAGCTGTATACACCTAGGAATGACGTATGCAGGATGGCAAAGTAGACACCATAACCAACAGCTCCTGCAATGAGCCCAGGGATGAGGTGAGGATACAAATTTAGCTCTTTGATGAACATGTACTCAACCGCGCCAACGGCTCCAACTATAGGAGACCCGAAGAAACCTCCAAATGCCCCTGCGATGGCACTGTAAACTAGTACCTGTACGTCATCTTTCTGAAGCTTCAACCGTTCAGACAGAGATGTACCTAATCCACCGGTAAGAAAAATAAGCGTTCCCTCAGGACCAACTGCTGCACCACTCCATAATGCTATAAATCCTTGAAGAAGTATGCTTGGCAGGTTACGATATTTGATGCCACCAGTCTTTGCGTATTGGGTTTGGGCAACTCCTTGTCCCCCGTGCTGCCCGAAGAATTTGATCGCAAGGCCAATGAACACACCTGATACACCCAACAGGATTAACGGCCAAAAGTTAATGTTAAATAGGTACACGCTATGCTGCCCAAAGAACTTGACACCCAGGTTTAAGAGTGTGATGTATCCAGCAGTTACAAGAGAGAAAAGACCACCAAATAACGCTGCATAGAGCATTAACCGATAATAGCCTCGATTTGAAGTGGATTCTTCTACGCCGCTACTCATATTGAGATCTCCTACATTATTTTCTATTATTCACTTGTATAATCCTCAGGACAGATTCGGTCTCGTTTGGAGATTCGTGTGAGTCTGGGGCCTGTGACTGCATAATATGAATTACTCCTAGCTAGTAGGTATTGATAAACATCCTGCTATTGTTTCCTCCTTAACTGGTAAAAGTGTGTAAGTCAAGAAATCACTTAGACGTCTGTTGTATTACATTCGTGAAAGCCTCTGTGACCAACTATCTAAATAAATCTTCGCTCATAAATCAAATAATGAGACAGGAGCCTGTTACCCTGCAAGATGTAAATCTTTCACAATACACGATGGAATGAAGAAATAACTTAAAGATCTCAAATTTGACATAATCAGTGAAGAAAAAGAAGAAAACTATTGAGATTTAAAAACGCATAAAGGTACTTTGAGTAGTCTTGTCATTGGAAATGTGCGAGATGTTGAAGTAATGATAAGTGGTAAAGAAGGTAATTATGGTCTAGTTCTTCATACTGACGCATGGGGCAAGGATGTAGTGGTTCCATCAGCAATATTCGGTGCTCTGACTGTAGGAGCGGCTGTACTTCCTTCGGCTGCTGTGTCAAGTTGTAGAGCACATACATTTGAGAAAAATTTCTAGGACTTCATAAAAAAGACATTATCCGACATCGGTAGTGAAAAACCAACAATGTCTCAACACTTAGTAATAACTCATTAAATTACACTGTTTCATCCTCTATACACCTGGCCTAGCCATCCCATCTTTATTGCATTGTAGCAATACTGTCTAAGATTATTTTAACACCCGCAGCCACTGCCAACTCCACTACTACATGTATGGATATTTAAGGAAATATTTTAATATATTTTCCATGCATGACCTGGAACCTGAAGCCAAAGGGATGGAAAGAAGTCCAGAGTACCTAATTCTAGTCAAAGCATTGAATAAGCCCGGCCATCGCGACCTTTCTTGTTCTACATATCGGTCTTATCTGCTTTCCCGCTGTAATCTAACTTGCTTTCCAATCCTTGAGGATTCTATAGTGAAAGATAATCGATATGAATATTGACTGTATTCTTATAGAATTGGCCGCGCAGCACAAAGTGTTCCATTTAGATGAAGCAATTTGCTATTTGGCTATTTCATTAGTTGATTTTCTTTTAATATCAGGCGAAAATAAACGTAGCAGTACAAAACTATGAAATTAACCAAACCAACGTTCCCAATGCTATCAGGATTACTGCGTTAACGCCTCCGCTTCTTTCCTGTAGATCTTCCAGTTCATCATATATCTCCAACTTTTCTCTTATCTTTTTAGTCGCGTATTGGAAAAATGCATGGCAGCTAGAATCATCGTCTGTAATAGCCTGTTGACAATCTAACTCCCATTTATGCTCATCCAAATACTCTAATAATATTTGCTGAGATTTTGGTGTTACCCCATCAAGTCTAACAGGCAAATTATACTCAAGCCGTCTGCTAACGATTATCATCTCGACTTGAGTTCCTATGGAACTCCAATCTGTCGTCGACGTCATGGGCCTATTTTTTGCAAGCAATAGGAGAATTGATGCCCAAGATGACACGAAGGCGTTCAGGTTAGTTGTTACGACATCCAGTGCTGAGGCAAAGATCTGCCGACCAGTCCCAAGAGAAATGAATACAGCAGCAATTAGTATCATTACGTTTTGAGTGAATATCATTACAATCAAAATTGCAATAACTGCAAACGATAAGCCGATTACGGCGGCACCAATTTTAAAGTAGTTAGTAGGCTGTCCAATTAACTTGATATCGTACCCTGCTCCTGATTTTGTTCTTTTGCGAACAAGGAATATGAATTGACCACTGACAAATAGCAAGTTAGCAAGGTGCTTTGTCATCTCTTTTATGACAAAAGTTACTCCGGCAGCATTTTGCATTATGACTTAGTTTGAGCGATTCACCACTTAAAAAATGTTGTATGTAGGCATAAGATAACATATCATGGCAAGATAATGAATACATTTCTATCGACTACACGCCAAAATAGGTGAATTATCAATTGAGTAGACACAAAGCGAACAATTTTTAGCAATCCTAAGAGTTTCGACGAAGGTGTTATTATGATGAAATCCTGTAATGGTGTCTCCCATGACCTTTTGTAGTCATTTTTTGCTATTCAAATAATTGTGAGATTGTGCCACGATTAACTAACTACGATACTAGCAAAGGACTAAACCCTTGGACACGATATCACTTGCGATGTCGTTAATGATATTTTGGGTACGTAAACAGGAGGTTTTCTGAACAGCCAAAGTGGTCTCTTCTTAGTCACGAAGCCGCACAGTCATCGTAACACACAGTTTGCGTATTCTTCAAGTCTCTCATAGACTCTTAAAAAACTTTAAATAGAATAACTCGTTGCCAGCTTCATTCGTGCCTACCATAAGACCCATGAACCATAGACTAGTTGTGAGAAAACAGATATGAGTAAATCCAATCGCTCTCGTGGGTCACAATTCTTACATGATCTTGTAACTGTAGATTTCGGCAAAGTGGACATTTATGCAGGTGTGAGGATTGTGACAATATTAGGACCATTACTTGTAGTAGTACTCGTCACCAATCATCTATCAGGTCTTATCTTATTCGGATTTATTGGGGTTGCAATAATGGATGAAATTCTGCCAACTAGCCATCGAACCCGTACCTTGCTATCTCTTTCAGCAATTTATGCATCAATTTTAGCCATAGGTAACCTTGTGAGTATGACCAATTATCATGTCTTGCCGCTCCTTGTTCTTGGATTATTTCTGTTATCATATTTCAGAGTATATCCAGGAGGTTACTTGGTTTTAGTGTGGATGTGGGGCGCTATAATGTTTGTTGTTGGAGTTGCAGCCCAAGGTGCTACTTTAACTCTCACTGGTGAGGCGTCCCTACTAGTTTTTATAGGAGGATTATGGGTGATAGTTGCTGGTGCAATTTTTCCCGCTCATAAATTTTTGAAACCACATACAACAACCAATCAACCTGCGCAACAACAACGTCCTCAACAGCCTCAAGCCAAATTAACACGGCAAGACAAATACAAACTTTTAACAAGCAATCTATCAATACACTCCCAATATTTTCAGCGCAGGCGAATCTTACGCATACGTGCCACTCTTTTTTCAAGCCATCAAAAATCCGACTAGGTACTTTGGCAAGATGATTATCTTCACAAGAGGCACATTTACAGTGCAAATGATAGATTCTGCTCTACTACTTCGCTAGGATATAGACTGGCTACATCGAAGACGTAAACATCTTTGTACTCTCCAGATCGTGGTCTTATTACCAAGCCATCAATATATCGAACCCTTCCTTCGTCGTCTTCTTTTTCACCATCTTCATTAACATCCTCGCGCTCTTCATCAAATTCTTCCTCAACCACTTTAAAATTTACTCGTTTGTAGTAATCTAGTAATTTCTCGCGTCGCTTGTTAAAGTAATTATCCTTGTCTTCTTCCGGTTCTAAATTGTCACTTATAGTCTCTTCAATATCGACAAGAGACTATTGAATATACAATATACCTAACACACTATGAACTATTTCTGGATTGTTACCTTATTATTATTATGATTCACTACATTGTGTTCTACATTTAGACCAAAACTAGGATACAAGGTCATGCCACCATCTACAAAATAAGATGCGCCAGTAACATAGCTTGCTTTGTTCGATGCCAAGAATTCGACTACATTTGCTACTTCATCTGCAGAACCAATCTTCCCCATTGGTATTTGTTTGAGAACCCTTTCAAATTCTGACTTGTTGTTTCTTAGAATGGTATTCATATCTGTATCAATAGCCCCTGGGGCTACCAAATTCACTCTAATGTTATCTTTAGCTAATTCTAAAGCCATAGTCTTTGACATCATCTCAATTCCGCCTTTGGACGCGGCATAAGGCACATAGTGTGGTTTTGGTATTATCTGATGAACAGAGGACATGTTTATGATACATCCGCCTGTTGGATCCTGCTGTTTTTTCATATGTTTGACCGCCTCCCTGCTGCACACAAATGGCCCTGTAAGGTCAACTCCAATAATCTTGTACCATTCTGTAACACTTGTTTCTTCAAATGGTACATCTTGTTCAATTCCTGCGTTGTTTACTAAAACATCTATTCGGTCATACTTTTTAATCGTCTCATCAATAAGGTTTATACAATCACTTTCATTCGCAACATCAGCTTGAATTGCAATTGAATCACAACCCAAAAGTTTTATCTCTTCAGATATACGCTGAGCTCGTTCTACTTTTCTAGAATTTGTAACTATGCCTGAATATTCATTTGATTTTGCAAATGCAATTGCAATGGATCTTCCAATCCCTTCGCTGGAACCGGTTATAACTGCAATCTTTCCTTTATTCATAGCATACTATTGACGGTATGTAGTGTCATCTATAAAAATGTATAATGCGGACCCATGACTCTTCATTTAACAATCTTTTGTTTTACTAGAATCTTCCTATTGTACAAATAAGATAAACCAATTTATGATGTGCTTCAGATTGCAGTTAATTCTAGTGCTAGGAAGGTAATAGTCGAAACATTCGATTCTGTCCTTTATGTGCTGGATTGTTCTTTCAATGAAGCTTTTTTCAAGCTTCCTTTAATGTCTCGGAGTGAGATCCTTGCCTCATTTGCTATTTCATGGTAGCTACTTCCATTTTCGTATAAATTTACAACTAGCATTTCCTTTTCCCTCCTATTAAGCCCTGGCATTTTTTATCAAGTATATTTATCAATAATTTCTCCTTTAAGCATATGTTACCGGACGGTTTCATCTGATTATCATTATGACATTAACGTTTTATCATGTTACCTTATGTTTCCCTTGTTACCAGAAATGTTTTGCTATTCGTTTAAAAGCCGCCTGTTGTGTAGAATTAAGAATCTCAAAACATTCTTTACATGTTTTTGGTGGTGTTCCTGTAATTGGTTGTTGTGTTGTCGTTGACCGCTGCACTTCGATTGTTGGACTTGCAGTTTGGACAGTTGTCGGTGTTGAAGCCTGTCCAGATTTTCCTTGTTGTGAA
>DATBGR010000514.1:0-2832 GCA_036557905.1 Nitrososphaeraceae archaeon
AGAAATTATTGCTTCTCTTACTGCGGTACTAGGTATATTTTCACTTGCAATGAGAGGTATTGATTTATCAAACCAGGTGTGATGTTCTTTCATTAAATCGAAGATCTTGTTATATGACTCTAGAGCATTCATGATGATTAGATATTATATTCTCACTTTTTGTGCCTAATTTAAAATATCGCATATTATCTCGTTATTGCATTACATTGTATTGTACTGGTGGGATTCCTCTATGCGATTGTAGAGCTTTAAGTGCAGTGATTACAATTATTATTGTTTTGCTGATGCTGCTGATGCTGATAGAAAATATCCTTCTTTTTCTGATGTCTAAGCGGGTTGTTACTATTCCTGTCCTGATAAGAATGTGTTTTGGAACATTCTGAATTATGGCTGACTATACAAAAACTAGTAGTGTAAATGACTATCTGGTAACTATCATATGCACACTGTGTATCTGCAAGCTATATCTTTGTAATCATAAACGTCGTCGCGCTCGTTTAATCTAAGATTTTCAGTACAAGATATTACGAGTAAAGTGTCAAACACGTTCTAATACTTTAATTTAAATCTTAACTAAAACACTGATCCTTCTGATAACTCATGCTTATCAAAATAGACAGTTGGAAAATACCAAGTATAGTTATCGCCCTTGTTCTATCTACGACTCTAGTTTGTAGTCAGATGCAGGTAGGCTGGGCAATATCAAATATACATCAAAATACACTAAATCTAGTAAGATTAGCTAACTATAAAATAAATTCCACTGAAGTTAATTTTAGTAACCTAGAAAACCAAACCGATAGCCGCCAGCTGGGAAATAATATCTCTATAAATAAAGATCGAGTTTAACCTATATCTTAAATCAAATCCTACGACTGGTTATGACTGGATACCAATATTTAACACGAGCATTGTGAAATTAGTTTCTCATAGCTTTAACCCATCATCTTTGCTCATGTGAGCTTCTGGTACAGATACCTTTATTTTCAAAGGTATGTCTACGGGAACAACTCTTATAAAGATGCTATACAAAAGGAGCTGGGAAAACAATTCTGTGGCAAAGAAAAATTTGTAGTCAACATAACTTAAAGAATCTTTATTCTATTTATCAGTCTGCTAAATTGAGCTCACCGTTATTAATTTATCTTTAACACTACTAACTTCTCAGTTCATGTGACATGACTCGGCAGACTATCATAATAATAGATCTATATTAATAATTGCTAATGTTGATAATACATAGTTTCCTTTACTAAAATTAATATAGTACAGCACAATTTTTATTGTCGATGAAAAAGTCATTAACTACAATATTCCTAATAGATCTAAATTATGAGGCACATACTATAACTCAGCATTCATGCGTAAGAAACTGTGAAGATATTCATAATAAGCGTCAATCTATACTCAGTACGTTATTGTTGGGAGGACTTCTCGATTGAAATTACAAATAGTTTCCGTCGTAGGTATAATCTCCGTAATGATTATTTCAGTACTATCTGCAAATCCTACCATTGCCACAACACAAATAATACCTTTAGTATCTACAAGAAATCATTTTAGTCTTCAGGATGGACATTTGATAGCGGGGCACACTGCGCTGGATAGTGCAAAGTCAAACATACCTGGTTTACAAAGTGGTACTATCTGCCCTCCAGAAATAACCATGTATATTCATGGAGTATGGGCAGATCCACAACAAGCTGTGGAGCAAACCAGCAGAACCAACATTTCCTTAAATTATGATAACTATAGGATTCCAATAATTGGATTTACATGGGACTCTAACACTGCTCAGGATAGCCAGGGTCAAGGTTGGAGTGTTGCAAAGCAAATAGCTGATAAAAATGGTCCAAAACTTGCTAACTTTTTGCTTAACTATCTAACATTATGTAATACAGAGAATCATCAAAACACTCAGATTAGAATTATAGCACACTCACTTGGAGCCAGAGTGCTTCTCGCAGCTCTCGTATACTTGAATAATAACCAAACATGGAATAGCGAACATCTTAAAATAAAATCAGTTAACCTGTTGGGTGCAGCTGTTGATCAGGATAGTCCATCTATTACTAACCAATTTGGCAGAGCAATTAAAAATACTGTGGAAAAATTCTATAATCTATATGATATCTATGATGACTTACTTTCTGCAGCCTATCCTATGTTTGACAACTTTAAATTTCCACTCGGAATGTTTCCAGCTAGTTACGTAGTTAGTACACCAAACAATTTTGTAGAACAGAATGTTGCTTCTGATAAAATGTATTATAAAGATGCGGATGGAGATCGTAAATTTGAATGTTATGAAGATCTAATGAATGAATTCCCTGCGCTCCAAAATCACTGTGCATATATGGGTGTTAGAGACCTAGTACATCTCGATTCCCTTAGAGATGGTAAAAATGGAGATGGTGCTATGCAGTTCGTAGTAGATGAGTGGAATCATCAACGGTAGGCTTTCGAGTCAGCGATAATCCACACCACACTTTTCTATATTACTCTTTATATTAACGTGCCCTATTTTATAGTACTTGTCAATTATTTCAATTGAGTATATTTCTGTTATTGCTTTTGGTATTAGTATTGTTGTCGTCTTTCGTATTTTGATCATCATCATATTTTATAGTATTCTGTGTTGCGTTAACTATCTTGTTGGAATATAGTGTATTTTCATGAGAATCTGCATTAAATCTCAAAGCATTAACGGAATTGATTATTCTGTTATCGTGTACCTTATTGTTTGAAGATCCGTTTGCAAAGCTAATCCCGTCATCAGAGTTAAAAATGGTATTGTTGTAAACTTCATTATTGTGCGATGCTGAAACAAAG
>DATBGR010000515.1:0-4174 GCA_036557905.1 Nitrososphaeraceae archaeon
CACTATAAATGGTTCATACAGACCCTTGATCTTGCCTAGATTCGCACCATCTATACTTCGAGTATCTTGATTTATTATCTCATTCCAATTTATAGTGGCGATAGCATTGTTATTAGTATTATTCTCGCTATCAGATGACATTTATGTGATAAATGATAGACTATATCGAATTTAAAACTATAAGATACAGACTAGCCTGACAGATATATTTTCGGCATTAATATGAGATGTGTTTTAGCAATTTTAAAACATTATTTTAAATAGGCAAAAAAATAATTTAAGTTAAGGATGATAATATATCTATGGTTACCATGCCCCATAGAACTAGAGAAGGCGAAAAGTGTGTATGTATTCTATAATTAATAGGATCAATCAAGCAAAAAATAATTTGAAAGTGTTTGCGTACTATTCTTCGTATTCTCTACCCGTACTTTTGACTCTGACCTGTTCACTTGTTACTTGATCACTTATTGTCTTAGTCTCTGTAACAGGTTTTTCTTCACTGCTACTTCCTCCTTTACAAACGGCTGTTTAGTTACCTGTACTTGTTCTTGCTTCATTGGGATTCTAATTTCTTGTTCAGACTCTATTGGTGTATCTGATGTTGGTGTAGTCGCTCGACTTGCCGGTCTTCTCTCATCAGAGATTTCTTCATGTGTAACTGGCACTTGAATAGTCTTTGTCTCTGTAACAGGTGTTTTTGTAATTGTTGCCTCCCCGCGTAAATTGGCGATCTTACACAAGTAGATTAGCGTGATAAAATAGACAATATAATATAAGAATAATATTATTAATCTCTTCATTATAAAATGGATGATCAACCGCTATAATATCAAGCTCAGAACACAGATATGGTATTAGGCGCGCTCTGGACTATTATACTGATAATAGTAGCTATAATAATCATAATAATATTACTAAAGTTCCTTTTTGCAATAATAGCGATTGGTCCTGTCGTAATGGAGCAACAACAACAACAAGAATTACATATAATATCTAATATGCTGTCACAAACGCTACTGAGATTCTGATAATCAGATTTTAAAGTTGGGTAACACTGTATAGGATAGAATTAGGACGATCTCTCCAATAGTATATTTCAAAACTGAAAGTATTAAAGCATAGTTTGTGCATTGGATAATTATGACGAAAATGATCTCTAATGTATTAGTTGTGGCTTTGGGCTTATCTTTTGGTATTCTGCTGGCAAGCGCTGGCGTGACCACTACGTTGTTAGGTGCTAATTTGTCGGCAGGAAAGGCGAGCACGAATTCTACTGAGAAATCAGGTAAAATGAATGCCGGCACAATGAATAAGACAGGGGAAGGTAATATGAAAAATGCGACTCTATCTGGTCGCGGAACTCAAGCTGCACCATATGCGGCAACCGCTAATACGTCAAAAGCAGGTAATGCTACAGAGGCAGGTAATGCAACAGCTGGTAATGTGTCAAACGCAGCTGGTAACGCTACAAAAGCAGCGGGCGGCGCTCTATCAAATCTCAGCAAAGCAGTGGGTGGCGGTCTTAAGGGATTAGGTAATTTAATGTCGGGAGGCAAAAAGTAAAATCCATTTTACTTAACTATTGAGTACTGTGAAAGTATACCAATATCTTAGTAATATTGAGTATGTCATAATCAACATGCATCGATAATTCTTCGAAGTTATGGTGCTTGATATACTGCAGTATTCATATTCTCTTATCGTATGTTTAATTGAAATATAACAACAATTTTAGATATCTATCAAAGAACCACATTAAACCTGGTATAAGGACAAGACGAATTCAGTAAACAATACGAATAATGCAAAGGTTTCGTATTCCAATATTCCCATCTGAGGACAAAAAATCAAATTCTTAAGATGAAATATTGTATAAATGATTTTATGTCAGAACATATTTAGTCAGATTGTATAATTACTTGGAATCATAATTACTGGACGCCATACTCATGACAACGTTCACGTCCCACAGCAGTGAGTAGAACATTTGCATCACCATCCAACAATTCTAAGGGAGCATTACCGATATTTTCCAACATATGACCTCTCAGTGCCCCCTTAACTGTATCTAAACTGTATTCACCTAACACAGCTTTTTGTATTTCTTCAATAGGAAATACATAGGGCCTTTGATTCGGCTCGCTATGGGCAATTTTATTGTCTTCATTGTCCCTCCTACAGAGTTCTTTCATAAAAGTCTGAACTATTAATCTGTCAGTCTTTTGAGGATCATCAATACTCATCGTAGACATAGATAGTTCACGTATAATTAAAGATGACCTGAGTAACGATGATAGGGGGTAGTGACGGTTCGTCAGTGCCTCTCCTTTATAAGAAAACTTAGGGATCAGCACCTATGATTGGGTTACCACTGGGGACATAACTACTTGGGCTGCTATTACTTGGGCTGCTAGTCTGATCATTATGATCATTATGGTCATCATTACCATGATTAATCCACCGAAGCTGCTACTTGGTCTAATGTCTGTTATACTATCTGAGTTATGATTTCCGTCAATTTGATTGCCTTGATTTTGACAATCAATGTCAGAGGACATAATTCCATTTCCACAAACATTAGTCCGTGCATCTGTTTGCCGTATGAAATTAGAATGGTGATGTCCACATGCAAATGCTATCCCCGAAGACAAATACATATAACCTGCTAACAATGATGCTAAAGTTGAAATAGCAACGATTGTAAGATTTTTGTTGTCCATTATTTCAAAAAGTGAGCTTATTACTTTATCACCGCTAGATGAGAATTTGTAATGCTATTAATATGATAATATCTATCTAAAAACTTGTCAATTAGTTTGTTCCCGCTGCTATAGTGACATCAATATTTGGAAAGTTTATACTCTTTTACTATCTCAAGTTTATTAGATCCTATACAATTGATTTTGTCAGTAATTTTGATTTTACTCACACCAAAGTATCACATATTCACATAAATAGATTCAATGATTCGCTAATAATACCCAATATTAAACAACAAGACCTGTGATAAGGCATTGGAATGATACTGTCAAAGACTATGCAAATTTTCTATGTATGGTTCCTTGCTAATTTGATTAATATCGATAATAGGGATCGTACTGATTTTAACTCCCTATTGCTGCTGATTGACACAGGCAAGACACCATTCAGTTTCTATCGGAGGATGTGTTGTTTGTGCGGTGCCTCTTGCATTAGTACCGATATCTACTGTATCTTGATCGGAAAGAACTCGGATAAGGTATTTGGATTCATTTCCACATTTATCACATTTCATATACATCATGTTATGGCAGATTTTACTTAAAAGAATTGTATACGTATATCAAGATTATATATCATTACGGGTTAACGCAAATTTTCTCCCTGTATTATATAAAAAGGAAAAGATCGAACTCTGATCTCTTGTTAAGATATTCCTGGTCGTTTCTTCATTAATAACCTAAGTCTTCGAGCATCTTCAAAATCCTCCTCACTTTTTGCTATGATCGTATAAACTTTTGATCGTTTGAAGTTCTTCGAACTGCAGTAAGTTCATGCTGTTTTGTTTATACAAGTGACATCGGTTCTTTTGCTTCGTAATCTTTAGTAGGACTTTCACCTCAATGCCACCCTTTTTAAGTCTATAAATTATTGTGTTACTATGTTACTGCGACGTGTATAACGGATAGCAATACCGTATGCTAATACGAAAAGCCTATGAATATGAGAATTTCAAATGTTCTATGAAATAAAAACATGAATGTATTAGGCTCTTTTTCAAGGATTCATACTTGAAAAAGCCATAATAAGGTGATAATGGCATGATAATGGCATCGTTTAAATTTATAACACCATTTTGACAAATGGACTAACGCATAATATTGTAAAGGCAAGCATTCCGGTATCGCTTTTTTGTAAGAGATGATGGTTACATGCATTCAGTATAATATCCGTTGAAGAGCGCAAACCAATATGAAGATTACATGGCAGATACAGAAAGCAAATATAGCTAACCTATAAAGTGCATGGACTAACTAACCTAATAATATTAATGACATTTTATGTCTAACCTTCATATTTTTATAGGTTTGATTATAAAATTAGAATCAAGGAAAGATCTTGATTACATCTGCAAATCTTTTTCTTAGACTCACTATACTCGTATTTCCGGCTAGTGCCATGCGTCCTTGAC
>DATBGR010000516.1:0-5258 GCA_036557905.1 Nitrososphaeraceae archaeon
TTAGCAAGATTAGAAGTTTCTGTCCTTGAAACTAATGGGAAGGAATATCACAAATCAGCGAGTGCTTATCTGACTGGTCGAAGTACTTTAGCTAATCCCAATCAAATGACCTACGAGTTTGGTAATTTCTTGCACAACAGAACTAGCAACTTAGTCGTAGATTTTATCAATCCTATGCCTTTTCTTCCAGGTAATTCCATCAGTACCGAATTCGGTGAGCACAAACTCCAGAGTCCTACTCACGAATTTACCCCCAAGGGCAATATAACTATTTTAAGTACTCTGATACATACCAGAAAGCTACTACCGAATTCGATTTTCATGATTACACCTAATCCATATACTCTTAAAGATTCACTGGTTGTCTCTGATAATGATCCAGAAAAAGATTCGTCTCAAACGTGGGGCGTTATTGCATTGAAGAACGTTAGATTTTCATCATATCTTATAAACGAGACCCATTCATCACCAGGGTACGGTCCAGTCCTGATGAAGGCAAGAATTAGTGTTCATTCGACAGCAAAAGATCCGATTGTGGTAGTGGAAAATAGAAATCTAAGTAAGCCCTTTATAGGCCCAGCCAAAGTATTTGCACCGTATTTAAACGAAAGCTCATTTGAAGCATTTATTTCTAGAGATGCAACCGTAGCAGGAAGGTCTATCACCAAGGTTAATGATCTGCCCTCCACGGTGATTTTTAATACTTTAAATGCTGCTCAGAACCACGTCCAAACACTTGACAATATGCTACTTCCAGAGGTGAATCTGAACGGAACTATTGCCCCGTCAGAATCTACTCCCGAAATATTCAGCAAACTTAACATGCCTGTCTATCCTGCTCCAGTAAAGGGCATCGCCTCGAATATTACGTACATATCGCCTGTTTTTACCATTAATCAAAGAGGATTAGAAAATAACAACTTTACTTTAACTCCTATCATAGCGAAAGTATTCCCGGGAATGGTTCTATTGATGAATCCTAACGCTGGTATTGCATCCAAAATAGCTAGTCTGAAAAGCGTGCAGATGCAATTTGAAAAAAATAGTACGAACATAGGTCTCTCCTTCGGGCTTTCAAACACTATTCCAGATACCCTGAAACTCCCTTCCTTACCTGCAAATTCTCTACTGATGTTTATGAACATCGGATACTCAGGAATGGAATCCGGGACCATTCCGGTGAATTTCTCCAATCCATCTTTTTTTAAATCTTCTCCTTCGATCCACATACTAGTGAGTAAGCACATCCCGATTATTGTCAAAAGATTTTCTGACGGGTGTCCAGGTATAGAGTTATTTGCATTCAACGAAGCCTACAAGAGATGGGAATCAAGCACTGAACCTGATCGAGAGCCAACCTTAGATCACCTTAATTGGTGTGGGTATGCGCTGCATACACAACACTTTTCAAAATTTGCAGTCGGGGGGATCAAGCAATCATCAACACTCAGTTAGGAAAAATGACAAGAGCTGACAAGTTTCAGATTATTCATTCCTTGTAATGATGATAAGTTATGGTGTCAGCTATTACCCACAACTTAGTTCATGCAAATTTCTTCTTCGTGGATATTGTCGGTCTATCTGACCCATCAATGTCAACGATGATACAAATTAAAAAAATAAAAGTGTTGAATAAGTGCATTATATCGTGCGAATCATTCAGAAATATTCCAAAAGACACCCTGATCGTTCTACCCACAGGGGATGGGATGGCTATTGGTTTCCTGCAAGGTCCTGAGCTTCCTCTTCGACTAGCCATAGAATTGCATTCCAATCTGGGGAAATATAACAAAGGGCGGATTCCTGCAGAAACGATAAGGATAAGAATAGGAATACATAGCGGTCCAGTATTTTTAGTCAAAGATATCCTTGGAAATAATAATGTCTGGGGCCCAGGAATAATCATTGCGAGGAGGATAATGGACATTGGTGATGATGGCCATATTTTACTTGGCAGGAGGATTGCCGAAGACCTTAGGGAAATTTCTGATGAATACAAGTCTATAATAAGACCGTTGTATGACTATACAACTAAACATAGTCAAAAGTTATTTCTTTATTCTGCTTATGGTAGAGGGTTTGGTAATGCCAGATTGCCAAATAAAAATTCGAATCAAATGAGTAGCGCTATTGTTGGTACAAGAAATAAAGCAATAAATTCAAAGCTCTCGCTCACATCCAGTGGTACAATATACCCGTCATTGGAAGTCACTATCTCAATCAAGAATTTAAAGACCATGCTTGTTCATTACAAGAGACTGTACGAGATTCGAAACCTGTCTGATGAACCAATCTATGAGGTTGTACATGGTATAGCAACAGATGTTGATAAAAGGTTTGAGGAGCTAAATGTGAAAGTGAAAGATGAAGATGGCATACCTCTAATGATATCGAGCATACCGATAGACAAGCCATTCCAAAAGGAGTTTACAACAATCTTCAATAGGCCAATTGTAAGCTCGGAAAAAGAACGTCGCTACTACACCTTGGAATATGATGTAGAAGAAACAGGAAAGTACTTTGAGAATTATTTTGCTACAAATTGTGGAAGGTTTGTAGTCAATATTGAGCTCAGGCCTAAAATGAAGATACCTGTAGTTTATGAAGTAAATATCGAGACTGATGAAGTTACAAAATGTAGGACTCAACCTATTATAAACAGGAGGTCAGATTCTGGTCATACTTCGAGAAGCAAAATTGTCAAATGGGTTAGACGAGATATATCTAAAGGCCAGTCTTTTAGATTTCAATGGACATAGAATATTTCTTCAGCTTATATTCTTGATCATACTAGCTTGGAATATTTTTTCCCCTACTAACTTTACCAAATATTATTTCAAAAATTTATATCTAAAGTTACGTTCCAACAACTTGACAAGGGAATGTTGGCTTTCTAAAAATGGATCTATGTATACACATCAATCACTTTCTCATAGCACCAACAGCTACTATTTCGAGAGATGAAAACATGACGAATTTTGGCTCACATTGGAGGAATGAGAAGGTGAGGTGCATAGATGGCGCTATTCTGAATGTATATCTTCGCTATTCACATATGCTAGAAATATGTGGCAAATCAAACGTAGAAAATCGTTGAACTATAATTCGCCAAACATCTCATGATATTCATTCGCAATCTTATCTGAAAAACTATTTTTATATTTGGAAAGAACGTCCGAAACGAGTTGAATATTGGATATTCTATATAGTTGTAATTCCTGACCGTGAATTATTGAGATAACTTCGCTTTCCGATAACCTTTTCAAATGCCATGAAATCGTAGATGGAGCTTTTTTCATGTGTTCTAAGATCTCCCCAAATGTGCACAGATCATGTTCGAGTACGTATAACACGATCTGCCTCGAAGATTTGTTCCTAATCTGGCCCATTATACATGTCTCTTCTGCCTGCATGTCCAAGGGAAAATACTTTGGCCTTCTACCATGCAGCCTATCGACCTTAATTCTCTGCGTTTTTTCTAGGATTTTTATGTGGTATTCTAGCGCTCCGTTGGTCAATCCGCTAAGCCTAAGAAGTTCCCTGTATCTTATACCTGGGCTAAGTGTGATATGATCCAAAATCAAAGTTTTAAGATTGATTGGTCCGATGTGGCACTGATTTGTGTGGGTACTAGACAATTTTCTATTTTTCCACCTTCAGGACACCCAAACCGAATAGAGTTAGCATAAGCAACAACAACATATGAGGCAATCCCACATATATTCCGCGCTGCATGGCGGGACTAGTTCCTGGTATAACTTCAAGCAAAAATAATAATTCAACGACCAGAAGTGACGAAAATCCCACAGTAGTATACAAGATCTTAGTGCTCTTCGTTCTCCGATACGCAAGTAGTGACGCTGCAATCAAAAACGTAGATATTGCAATGCTTGCGACGTGCAATGATATGAAATATATCAAATGAGGTCTGTAAATATGTGGAACTATTAGCGGGACAAAAATTACAAGTGTTATGATTGAAATTAGTGCCAACAATTTAGGCTTACTATCTCCGATCCTGGTAAGATGGGATCTCAGAGCTGCAAAATAACCAATAAATCTAATTTCTAAGTTATGATAAATTGGTTGGAGCTTCATAAATGAATCACCTGATTCGTTTGTCACACATAAATTAATATCAATAGAACATTATTTACTTTTCATAGTGCATTCGTCGAATGTACAGTATTATTATTTGACGTTAAAGCGAATATAGTAGATCCGAATTGCTATCCAGAGTTCTAGATGTCATTGCAAATTGCTTTTATTAAATTGAGTGTCAATCATGTATCAAATTTTGGAAGTTATATATTCTCATGTGATTTTCATTTTTTTCTAATATTCGACTTACGGTCAATATTTTGATGCTCGGTTTCCGGAGACTCCGAAGAATCGAGCAACTTCTCAATATCATCCTCATCGTCCCCTGTCTGACCAGCTTCTGAAGCAAGAAGTGCATCTGCTCTTGCTTTTCTCCTTTTTCTAACGATCCTTACAATTACGAACGCTATAATCGCAACTATCACTAATATGAGGATTGGCAACGGAATCCCAAGAATTGTATTTTGCGAATGCCGATCACCCCGTGTGTGAGAAATTTGAGGTTTCACTTGCAATGTCTGATTTATCGTTACCTCGTGGCTATTTTTGAGGTCATCACTATATGTTATCTTTAGGGATACCGGATGACTTCCCTGAAGCGTAGAGTTATCAACATTTGTAAGCGGGATGCTAAATGGTAACGGTGAATCCGGTTGGAGGTCGCCTAAGTACTGGGGAGGGGGTAGCAAGTAGGATGATGCAGATAGTCCCAACCCATCTGACTGAGAAGCGTTATTTCGATGTTGACTCGAAGCCTCACCTTGGTGATTACCACGATTGTTTTCTTGTTGCCGTACTGTGCTAGTGGCAAACGGCTGGTTTACCAGCTGGGCAGTAGTATATAGACCAATCGTATTTCCTTGATTCAAAAGGTTTCCTACCAGATTAGGTGTTCCAGCGACATAGTTTATTCCCAAATCAGTGACGCTAACTCGTATATCGCCTACCACATTTCCACCTAGAACAAACGATCCGATTTTGGATTCTCCACCAGAAATATACTGCAGTGTTACTAAAAATGATACAGGGGCGGCAATCAGGGAAGTGGAAGCGTAGATTTTGGTTGTGAATTCATTTCTTGAATGGGGAGCGAAACTTGGAATACTCCAGAGAGAATCCCCAACGATCTTTAGGTCATCTGATTCTGATGCTATTGA
>DATBGR010000517.1:0-3582 GCA_036557905.1 Nitrososphaeraceae archaeon
TTTCCTTAGCAAATGGCCTCTGAGCTTTGCCGGGGTAGCTCAGCATGGCCAGAGCGTTCGACTCATAATCGAAAGGTCGCGGGCTCAAGTCCCGCCTCCGGCACTGTTCCTTCAGTAACTTGATGTATCCTTTTCCAGCACGAGTAGATCGACAGATAGACATTATGATTACCGAATAGGTAGTTATGCGTTTTAGTGACTATTGGTTGTCATGCATTAGTTTCATTTGATCAATCAATATTGAGTGGGAGTCTAAGCCAGGTTTTATGCCAGTACTGCAATACTGTAGTGTTCGCAAAACCAATTTGATGTTAATGTTATATTTAGCCCGAGTGTCTTGCCTTCTCTCTTGATGTTTTTTTCCGATGCCCTATATTCCTTTGCAATATCGATATTGCAGTGCGAATTTGCTATGAATAAGTGGGATATGTGAAAAACAGCTGTTTTAGTTAGTCCGTTCGAATTGAATGAGGCTTTATATCTCTTCCACGCCGGCAGTCAACCGAATCCTTTTTTCTTTGCATTGTTATAAATTATGGCTGTGTCCCAGTCGAGATCTTATTCAAATTTCCCTGTAAATATTACGATAGACGTCAAAGGAACTGCTGATGTCCATGAGGTGGTTGACAATTTAGTGCAGCAATACGAAGAGTTAAGCGCCCAAGATAGATTCAGTTGTCGCATCTTGCTTCCCAAGGGAGATACAAAAACAACTCAATTAAGCAAAAGAATTGGAATAGCAATACAAACAGGACTTTTACTGGGGTTACGAAAAAACAAGCTAAAACCGAATATTAAAGAGATAAGGTACATTCACGATGAAAATCATTATGGTTGGGTACTAGCGAGTCCTTCAATACACGAGACATTTGAAAGATCATAATCATCATGAATCATGAATTGGGATCCAAATTCTCTCGGACTCTTCAATTTTGTCATCTTGTAATATTCTAGAATTTAGTCCAACACATACAATTCCAAAGGTCTAATTCAATTTGTCCGGTATTTTCCTAACACTTTGGGCATTATGGGGCCTTCGGAGGGATTTGAACCCTCCTCGAGCGGTTTCTTCCAAGATTTTAAAGCTCATTGCTCTAGTCTTGACCACAGCCGCCTATACTCACCAGGCTATACTACGAAGGCCAATTACCAACTCTAGACCTACGACATTATATAATTGTTAGAAGAGATCCTTCCCCAAATGGAGATCAACACAAAGTATCTTGTATCTCGCACAGTTTTCAAATACGGTCACACCTATAATAACCATCAATGGGCTATCTTGCAATCTGACTTATACTGAAGGTATGATGCCAAGCCTAACTGTTTCGATGCCCTTTTCTTCCAGTTTATCGGCTAGTGCATTAAGTCCGATAGAATCACCTGCCAGATGACCCATGATGACTAGGTTTCCTTGTAGTTGTTCTTCTTGTATTTTCATTACATCGTTATAATCGATATGAAGATAGATCACAGTGTCAATTCCATGCTGAAAGTATAGCTTTGCGATAGGATATCCGCCATTGGTTCCAGCTGCCACTACTAAGGCCCATCGGCCTGCACGATTACTGGAACTTCCAAAGACAGTCTCTACTCTGGTCTCGACGTTTTTGAATTCCCCTATGCTTTCTATTGACGATACAATGTCTGAAACGTACTCTGTACTTCCTGCCATTATCTTTTCCATTATCTTTCTTCTCATAACTTCATCGCATGGCTGATGAATATTGACAAGTGGCATCTTTAGCAGCTTGGCTGCATGGACGACCTGATCATATATAGCTGCGTGCGACTTTGTACTGACCCTCATCTTAAGCTTGTGAGTAGCTTCGATAGCTAAATCACTTGGAATATCATTTTCAACCATGTATTCTACGTGACGGTCAAATACTTTGTGAAAGTTAAGAGAAGAAATTCCTATCGGATGATGTGCTATTACGCCATCACAACCAATCTCCTTTGCTAGAATCAATTCTGCGACGCTCACATCAATTGCTATTAGAACCCTGTGGATGTTGTCTCCACTAACATGTATGTTGCTGTCCGCTGGTAAGCTTTCCCAGTTTGCTAGTTTGAGGCTGGTTTTGACAATATCCTCAGTGCTAATCTCCAATTATTACGCGTAATTCGTGATATTATTAATAAATGCTATCCGAAAAGACCCTGACCAATAACTACCTATCTAAAGCACATGCGATTTTGATCGTAATTGCAAGCTTTAAATTCTCAGGAACCTATGAGAACCTAGAATCTAGAATGAGTTGCTCCGACGAATACGAATATGTCTCTCATAGCACAGAAGATAATCTTATCCAGATAACACCTCAGGTCAAATCAAAACTACAGAAGGCAAAATACGGAGTTTACAATCATTCGGCTGTGGAGTTATGTCATTGGACTAAAAAGTCGTTTGCAGACCAGGGTGATTGCTACAAGCACAAATTCTATGGGATTTCTACCCATCGATGCATGGAAATGACTCCGACAGCAATGAATTGCGAAAATCGTTGCGTATACTGCTGGCGTCCTACTGAATTTTATGATACGTTAGAGATGCCGCCGGAATTGGTAGATGAGCCAGACGTCATTGTAGACAATTTAATGGAGGCAAGGAGAAAATTGATTAGCGGATTTTACGGAGATTCTAAAAATAGCAAGAAAAAACTCAACGAGTCTCATTTTCCTGCTCATTATGCTATATCTCTTTCCGGCGAACCAACAATGTATCCAAAATTACCGCAATTAATCAAATACCTAAAAACATTGAAAGCGACAAAATCGATTTTTCTCGTCACTAATGGTCAGGAACCTGACATGCTCACTAGATTAGCAACCGAGGACGCGTTACCAACTCAGATCTATCTTTCCACTAATGCCTCTAACAAAAAAATGTTTTACAAGATTAATCGGCCACGACATAAGGATGCATGGGAGAGATGGTGGAGAAGTCTCCGATTTCTGGCTTCAGTACAAACTCGAACGGTACTACGCATGACTTTAATTAGGGATTATAATGATTCTCTAGACTTTGTCGACGAATTTTCGAAGATGATGGAAGAAGGAAGTCCTCATTTTATAGAGTTAAAATCTTATATGAATATTGGTATGTCAACCATGCGACTTGAACGTAGTAACATGATGGAAATGGACGAGGTTCGAAATTTTGCCAATAGACTCTGTTCAAAATTACAAGGATACTCTGTTATGGATGAAAGCGAAATATCTAAAATTGTTGTAATACAAAATAATTTAAGATATACTGATAGATGGATAAAGAGCTACCTTACATAGATGACAATATCACTACTTTAAGATCTATGATCGTTTTTTCCGATGTAGACATATAGTACAGCCAGATCCAATGATTGCATGCACAGCTGTTGTCTTACGTGATTCCAAATTTTCTAAATATATGAGGTACTGTGTAAAGTAATTTTTATCCTTAGCCAAATTCTGTTAACAACCGATATTTTTATAGTCATTTTTACATCCTACCCAAGGTCAATTAATTGAAGCTTGAGAAATTCATGTTAATGTTGAGCTTTGGGTTAATAATTTTCTCTATTGTATCAATAGCTGCTG
>DATBGR010000518.1:0-9481 GCA_036557905.1 Nitrososphaeraceae archaeon
GCAAAAGTCGGATATGATAATACAATTTGGTCTGATGAGAAAAGGATGCTTACCATTGGTAATAAAACTGTACAAATTAGCCCGGAGAACACTAAGAAGATTCCAACCTTCTCACAATACATCGTGATGGCAAACGCAGTAAGGAAACTTCTAGATGATGAGATGGAGAGTACTATTAGAGGAATGTACTACGCTACACTTAGCACTGTTGGCGATGAAAAAAATAAGCAAAAATTCTGGAACACCCAAGACAATTCGGATGATGCAATCAAGGCCGTTGAATTGATAACTGGAGTTCCCAGAGAAGAATTTTCAGTTACTTCCAAACCAAAAGGAATGATTTCTGGACCGATAACTCTGCGGGTCGGAGGTGACCTCATTGATTGCAATCTTGGAAGCAGGGCAACTTCACAACTTGTTCCGACTAACATTCGAGATTTGGAAATAGTTAATGTTAAGGCGGACTTTGTGATGGTGGTAGAAAAAGATACTGTGCTTAATAACATCCGAAAATCTGGATTTATACAAAAATACAATGCAATATTGATGACTGGATCTGGTGAACCTGATCGTGCTACCAGGATGATGGTAAAGACACTAAATCAAGAATGGAATAAACCTGTAGTTATTTTTGCTGACGCTGACCCATGGGGTCTAGGTATTGCATTGAGGTACAAGATTGGAAGCGAATCACTGAGCTATGATAGCGAAAGACTAGTAACACCTGATGCGAAGGTACTAGGGATGATGTTTTCAGACATTTATGACTATAATATACCAGAAGTGGCAAGACTGACCGCTACAGATGAAGATCTTAATCGGGCAAATGATATGAAAAAGAAACCATGGCTTAAAGATAGGCAATGGCAGAAAGAACTGAATCTCTTTATCCAACGAAAAGAAAAATGCGAATTGGATGCATTTTTTAAACATGGATTTCGCTATCTGGCAGAGAATTACCTACCCCAGAAGCTTCGCGAGTCAGGTATGATATAGATTGTATACGATTTGTAAGCTCGACCTAAATTCTCCTTCTAGTATTGGTCGAGTTGGAATTACTTGAATCTAGGTGGCTAATGAATTCTGATAGATCCATAACTAATCCATAGTATCCTTTAACATTTTCTAGTGTAGATTCATAATGCTTTTCGTTACTTGATGCAGTCGCATCTGAGATTAGGACTACATCATATCCTAAATTAAAAGCATCCCTGAGCGAAGTCTCGACACAAATTGATGTATCGATACCGCAAAAGATGATTGTATTAACGCTCAAACTCCTCAACCACACGGCTATCTCTGTGTCGTGGAATGCAGAATCCCTTCTTTTCAATACGACATGATCTGCTTGTGATGGTTTGATCTCATCAACTATTTCTGCGTCCCAACTACCTCTAACACAGATTGGTCGCTTTTTTATTCTTTCCTCTCTAGATCTCGGCAATATTTTGTGGGTTTTTGTAAGTAGATCTATTCCAGATGACTCTCGAACTGCTTGAGTGTAAAATATTGGAATGCCATATAATCTACATGCATCTATAAGCTTGCGGATTGTGGGAATAATGGTCTTGTAATTGCTGGTATCAATCCTCAATAAATCATAGGATCCGCCCCTACTAACAAAGCCGTTCTGAACGTCGATTACAATCAAAGCTGGATTTACCTTATATTCCCTCAACTTCATAAACCAGCATAATGACAAAACCTTCATTTATACTGTATAGAATGTTGGACAAAGGCAGTTGCAATAGTTTGATAAATCAGGGTTGAATCAAACTTAAACTAGAAGACAATCTCCCAACGCTATTAGGTTCGTATTGCTTAATATTAACTTCTTCATCTTAAAATTCCTAGTGGAAAGCGGATATGGACATTACTACGTTCTTGGCCGATATAGGTAAATGTGATTCTATTGAATTATCGGAAAGAGAAAAAATGGTTCTAGTTAAGGTGATTAAATCATCATATTCCAGGAAAAAAATATTTTCGTATTTCAAACTTAAACGTGATAAATTTGACTTCGATGAAGGTCCTTACTTAAGGACATTAATTAAAAAAGGGCTTGTTGAGAAGAAAAACGGTAACCTACTGAGTGATGGAATCTCGTACGAATTGACTACTTGCTGCTTGTTATATATCTTCCTAAACATGCAAAATTATTCTAATCTGCTCTTGTTAAAATATCAAGAGAATACACTTTTAAAAAATCTTCTGTATTCACATTTTGACCCCCTCAGCATTAGAGAATATTTTCCTCTGTTATCTGTTCCTATCACTCAATATCTTCGAATATGCTGTAGGATTACATTTAATTTGTTGAAGAGTACAAAAAATTCTAACACTCTTCTAAATTCTGAAAATATGAAAACAGTGTTGGAATGCGAATTGACCTGGCAATCAAAAATCTTGTTACTGAGGATAGTGTTGATGGCGAGTAAAAGGGATATCAAACCTGGAGAAGATGGACAAGTGAATCTAAATACTTCGTCTAATAATATTCAAAATTTGAGGCTAATTAACAAACTGCTGGCTAGCGATCAACGATTTTTGAAATCGTTCGAGATCGTCAAAAATGAATTTGATGACGGCTACAAGGAGATAGTAAATCAAAGCCGAAATTATAATAAGCTAACGTAATATTCGCGGCTAGTGATAATACTTCAATTTTCGCTCGAATTTGCTGGAAGAATGCTGGCACAAATGGGTCCAATAACGAATAATATCAAGGACTACTATTTACGCTTAGACTAGAATGAAATGGAACATAAACGAGTTTACAAAATCAGGATTTTCTACACTTCTTAAACCGTATGAGAATTCACTAATCGATTTAACAAAGGTCACCAAGGCTTTCAGTCTAGCTATGAAAGCTCACGCTGGGCAATATCGAAATAGTGGAAAAATCGAACCGCATATCAATCATTCCTTGAGGGTTGCTCTTATTTTGACAGAAGAAATAAAGCTTTTCGACGTAGATTTGATCTGTGCTGCACTCCTCCATGACATACTGGAAAAAAAACTGAGCAAGCAGGCGGATAGCAAAGGACTATTAAGATCGGAATTCGGCGATGATATTTATAATACAGTATCTACAGTTACGCGGCCCGTTCTTCACGACTCAGATCAATCTAAAGAGGACATTTTGGAGAAGTATTTTCAAGATATTGCAAAAGGCTCGAAATCCGTCAGATATATAAAACTAGCTGATCGTCTGGATAACATCAGATCACTTAAAAATACATTCCACAAATACCAGATGAACAAATACAAGGAGGAGACGCTAAAATATTTGGTCCCTATAGCAGAAAACACCGATGAAAAAATGGTTTTAAAATTATCGGTAGCTCTTTACGAATTAAAGTGAGCAGTTATATTCACTAATTGTCAACCTAGGATGGGTTCTTGCTATTGGAGTAATGCTTTTATCACAGTGCTATAATTCAAGGATTCAATATTCAAAATGGTTATTAGTCGCTTTTTATGCAATGTACTAACTTAAAGTATATGAGAGAACTATCAATAAAAAATAACTTATTATTTTTTTAAAGAATCCACAATCATCCAATGAGATGAATAGATGGACCAAATTCGACTATTTGAAAATCTTTTTTACGATTCAAATCCTGTATCTTATAATGCTTTCTCATGTTGCGTTTGGCAACATCGCTCAAGGGCAGATGAATGATTTGTCAAGAGCACCAGCCGGAGAAATGAGCAACAAATTAAGTCAATCAACTCTGGATTCATACGTATCACCAAAATCATTGATGGCGTCCGTGTTTGGGGAGGTTAAGAACAATAATAGCTCTGCTGGGGGTATGAAACAAAATAGCACCCCCTTTGAAAAGAATTTAATCGGAGATTCGAGCACAATACTACTTTCGAATCAAATCTTACCACCAAAAGACTATATCCATATTTATGATAGCATGCCATATAAGATAACGAAAGGCCATCTTACCGCAAAGCTGCCTTGTGATAGGGAATCCAAGCCTACCCTCAAGATATATACGGGCATGATCCCAATACTCAAACCGTCGTCGTTACAAGTCTTAAAAGAGATGTCAAAACCGGGCTACATGTGTCTTTATTATCTCGATATACCACCAAATAATGATGCTGGGCCAGGCTTGAATATGAATTCAACGAACGTAGTCACTGATATTGTATTGTACAATCCCACTAACATTAAACAAGTACTCCTCAATACAAGTACTATAGTTATCGGGCTTAGTACTATAAGTCCAGCAGGAGACAATCAAACTCAAAATACAACAACAGTGCAGTAAGAGTTCAGAGGTATTCATGTTATTGCAATATTAAATCTACTTACAAATCTTGCAGATCGTCGGCATCTCCGCTTTATGTTTATTTTTCTGCATCAGTTCGTGAATTCTTCTAACATCATTCTCAATATATTTTCTTTCATCGAAGGTTTCATTTTCCAAATCTCTAAGAATGTCATCTGCAACGTTAAAAGATAAACCAATTTCTCCTTCAGCTGTATGCTTGATCCATAAACCTGGTCTGCTGTCCTTCTTAATTATTCTATCAGGGATAGCTAGATATTGAGCCATTTCCCGCACCTGAGTCTTATATAAATCCGCAATTGGCAAAATATCAGCCGAGCCATCCCCATATTTAGTATAATAGCCAAGCTTCAATTCGCTCTTATCTGTGGTACCTGCTACTAGCATCCTTTTGTTGGATGCAAAGAAGTATAGAATACACATGCGAATCCTAGCAGAGAGATTCCCCTGTGCCATTTGATCTGAAGGTAACTCCTTTGTCATTTCATGTTTAATTCTACCTATATCGATGACTTTGTATGGTATAAACAATTTATTAGCAAGATCCAACGCATCTTCCATGTCTTCCTTCGGTGTTACTCCCTCTTCTGGTAGAATAAGTCCCAATACTGACGTAGATGGTAGAGCCTTAACGGCCAACGCGGCAACAACTGATGAATCCACACCTCCACTCATGCCGATAATAACCCCTGTTGCCTTTCTCTCCTGTATTTCATGAATCATAAAATCCTGTATGATTTTAGAAATTTGTTCCAACAGATAAGAATGGGGAAAACGAATAATATACCTATACATTTTGTCATGTCTGATGTATCATTAACAAAGCGTTGACAACGACTAACGATACTACTACGTGAGGCATTATTTATCAAATTATATAGTCTCAATCTAGTTCATTTAATTCAGTTCATAGACATACACAGTTTTATTCGCAGTATGATATCAACAAATTAATTTTAGCAGACAAATCCGCAATAGTCTTTGGACGAGAATAACCTTATTAGTTATAATCTTAGTTAAGTACTGGCTAGGATGTGTGCAGCTAGGATGCTGGCAATAGATGAATGTGAGGAGTGGATATGGCATATATTAGATTGTACTAAAGATTGTGGTTTTGAATACATCTCAGACACCAATAAAGAATTTCTGATATTCAACACTAATGACTTTTTTGCGGATATGAAAGCTTTGCAGAAGATAAAGAAAATTACAGGTATGATACTAGTACAGATGAGTACTCACAACTGTCATACTCAACTTTGGTTTGCGAGAAGCAAATCTCGATCCTGAAATTACCGCAGATCGTAGATTAGTTCTAAAAGATTGTTCTTAATAATGATCAGATATAATATTAATTAAAGTAGCTATCTAAAATGGCTTAAGTTATTGAGCATTCATCTAGTGCCAAATATTGATTTTCTCTTTCTGAGGGCTAAAATGCTTTTCAATTTCATTCAGTCTTTCTAAAAAGCCATCAACTTCCCTAATATCAGAATAGGAATCATGGTGTCGTAATTTATTAAGCAGAGATAACACCTGATCATGTGTAACGCCATGTTTCATATCATAATCGATTTGGCGGCAGCAGTTTGCAACAGTCCCATATCGCTTATGCTGTCTCTTCTCCCACAGTGATGCATTTTCTGACAATCCGCGTACAAACTTCACAACTGTTTTTTCCATATGCAAAACGTGCCATTCCTTCATGGGAAAGCTATTCTGAACCAAAAAATATCACTATAGATTCTGCATACTGACATATAAGCCATCCTGAGCAGGATTTGTTGAGGTAGTAGATCATCTAAGGCTGAAATTTGACTTAATCCGATGAATTAGGATTGTTGAAGCAACGCGACGAAACCCAAAAGTTCAGATGAAATCGAAATAAAATAAAACAAGTTTACTAATAATCAACCAAGATGGTGTTTGTAACTGAAGTCGTCTTTTTAATATTCAAATCATAACCTTTAACAGCATCTGAAAAAAATTCTAATTGGATATCGCGATTAATGCAATATCCTTTGTCTGGAATTACACCGTAACTGTTTAGTGTGATGCTCTCTTGGGAAAAGGTGTTCGATTACATTTAGATTGCGTTTGTGCTTTCGGGTTTATCAGATTCAGGAGGATGTATTTCCTTTCTTTGTTGTGGCAACATGATGTAGACACATGCCGACCCACACATCGTACATGGAACGTTATTCCCTTCATGTTGACCCTGTCGTCTCATATGAATCCTTTCTGCTTCTTCAGGATTTATGGACAAAGCTATTTGTTTTTCCCAATTTAGCGTACGCCTAGATTCTGTAATGGCCCTATCCCACTTGATGGCCTTATCTCTAATCTTTACCAAGTCTCCCGCATGCCCTGCGATACGATATGCAATCAGACCTTCCTTAACCTCTTCAGCAGTTGGCAGAGCCAAATGTTCGGATGGAGTTAAATAGCATAAAAGATCAACTCCTTCAGCTGCAGAAATCGCAGCACCTATTGCACTCGCGATGTGATCATAGCCTGCCGCGATGTCCGTGACCAATGGTCCTAGAACATAATATGGAATGTTACCGAGCAACGATTTTGCGAGTCTCACATTTGCGGCAACTTCATTCAAGGGTACGTGTCCTGGACCTTCGATCATTACTTGGACATCATATTCTCGAGCCCGCTTTGCCAACCTTGCTACATTAATCATCTCCGCAACTTGCAGTTCATCATGAGAATCTAATATCGAGCCTGGTCTGAGCGCATCTCCCAGGCTAAAGGTTACATCATGTTCTCTTGCGATTTCACACATGTAATCAAAATGTTCAAAAAATGGGTTTTCTTTATCGTACTTCAACATCCACGCCGCCGTAATAGTTCCACCCTTTGAAACTATTCCACCATGTCTTCTAACCTTAAGTACTCGTTGTGCCAATTCCTTCGTTATGCCAGAATGGATAGTAGTATAATCTACGCCATCCTTAACATGTTTCTCAAATGAACGTAGAAAATCATCAGAAGTGATATTAAGTGGATTCTTGTATTTTTCGACTCCGTAGGCATAAGCCTGGTATACAGGGACTGTACCAAAGGTGATAGGAGCAGCTTCGAGCAGTTTTTCTCTTATAAAATCTAGATTTCCCCCGTCTGAAAGATCCATAATAGTGTCCCCACCATATTTTACAGCTACTTTTGCTTTAGAGATCTCTTCATCCAAGTTCTGATACAAGGTAGAAGTACCAATGTTCACATTGATTTTTGTCCTTAGACCATGGCCTATTCCAACATGTTTTACATCGTTTTGTTTTCTATCTGTATTATTTGGAATTATGATAGATCCATTGCATATCCCATTTTTTAGAAGATCTATGCTCAAGTCTTCATCTTTTGCGACTTGAATCATCTCAGGAGTGAGGACCCCTCTTTTTGCTGACGTAACTTGGGTAGCCATAATTCTGTAATTGGAATATAAAAAGATGGGTATAAAAAAGTACGTCTAGGCCCAATTGGAACTCATTTATCAAATGAAATCTATGTGCTTTCTGTTGGCATTGGCATTGATTAATTTCGTTATCCAAAATTGTACACGTCTAACAAGTAGTATCCTATAGATTGTCGCACCCTTTTGATTTGAATTGGCAGTATTCCGCAACGTAATTTAGACCGAACCACGCTTACTCTTCAAATATTTTTCATACATTGCCACAGCCTGTTCCTGGGTCTCAGACTGCACCGAACCTGGTCTCAATTTTCGTATTTTCATAATTGCTTGATGAGCTGTCATGACCGGATCCTCTTTTAATAGATAAGATGCTAATATAGTTCCCGTCCTGCCCTTGCCCGCTGCGCAATGAACCATTACTGATTTACCATTTTCTATCTGACGATTGATATAATCCTCAGTCCTCTCTAATTCGTCTAAGGATGGAGCACCGTAGTCCTTTACGTTGACATGTAGATAGATAACTGAATTGGCTCTAATGTGATCTAGCCATTTTGATGGTAAAGGAACTTCCCTCACTGTTACAATGACGTTTATCCCAATCTTAATCACCCAATCAAGTTGTGCCTTACTCATCGGGATTCCGCTTCCCGCTAGCTTGGAACTAATGATCCAACTGAAATTAGTCGGTCTATTAGCGAATTTTCCATGGAGCCATCTATAACTATTTCCGATTATTGTCATTTTTAGGTCTATATATACAATTAGAGTATTAGTCATGATATAATGATAGTGCCTGTGTAGATTAATATCGGATTATCTAAAATTCGAATTCCGAGGTAGGATATGAAGCACAAGTATCGCGATAGAACCTTTGCATTGCGAACATTGTTTATTATATTAGAAAGTATGGTGAATCTTTTGGTTTCTCGTTGTTGACAATGTTCAGACATCACCATAAATATTTATGCTCAAAAAATATCGAGTCAGTATTACTATTTCAAATGTTCTTACATAATCAATATCCTGTAGAACTCCTCCAGTGTTCCTAAATATTCATTGAATAGTGGATCATTTTAGTGCTTTATTCTAGTATGATTGTCACATACATTAGTTTCAATGCTATAGCTAATTGATTACATCTTGTGCCTTGGATAGAAGAATTCATAATAAGATATAGAACGAACTAGGGATCGAATCATATATAGTTAGACCTAGTTAAGGTATTTTGAAATTTGCCACGACCGGTGATAATAACTCAATATAACCTTACTCATCGTATAAGTTCAATTATCAAAAATAGGCAAAATGGAGCTTGTTATTTTTGTGGGGTGAAAATTAACGGAACTGACGTTATTGTGAGTACTGGGATTCCCCGTAGCTACTATCACATAGAATGCGCTAAACGCCTTCACATAATATAGTCCTGTTAAATTCATACAGGTTGGTCCATATCCTCTATTCTTTAGTATTTGAATTTGGAATAATCATAAGATTAGTCGATTCAAAGCACTTATTGTGCTAGATATTAAAAAATTCCTATATCAAAAACATACTCATCATGTGCTGATACTTGCCACCAAAATATTTAGAAAAATCTAATTCTAATCACCAAAGTCTGCTTGTTCAATTTGAGGCTTGACTGCAATAGCTTTGATCTACCATAATCTCTAAAAAATTCAGGATTTCAAACCATCCTTTCAAAAGTCAGATTCAGGGTGTTACTATTTAATAGAACTTTCGCTAT
>DATBGR010000519.1:0-2865 GCA_036557905.1 Nitrososphaeraceae archaeon
TTTCATAACGTACCACGCTACCAGGACAAATGTAGAATCAACGTTTCAATCAAGAATTGGAGATGGGATACTAAAATAATATCGATGTGGATCAATAGAGTATGGACAACGTTTCCAGATAAATTCCATCTGACTTTTCTATAGATAAAGGCAAAGGCTCCTCTTTGCATTTATTGATTCCGGATTGAAGTGTCAGATGCATTTTCGTTGCCATAGCAAGTTCTATTAATATGCGAAGCATTACTATATCCTAGTAACCAAGAGGGTCTTATGGTGATTGCTAGGCTAGGAGTTGCTAGCACTAAAGAATGTTTCCATAATCTGTTTCATCGCAAGTTGTGGATTCATTTCATACAACTTTTCTCTTAGTCTGTTTGGTATGTAGTATTTAATAATAATACCTATTCTACACTTTTTAAATTCATGTGGTGGTTGTCCTATTAGATCCTGAAATATCTATCGTTATAACTTCAAAAACAAGTTGATCTCCGCCCGGATTGTAAGAAGCTATATTTTTATGCTAAACGATTCTTACGTTAGGGCAAAGGTCAATACATTTAGTTTTTGACGATGCACTAGAACTTGTAGCAACACCACCAATAACTACTGTTCCTTAATTGTCATTTTCATTGGAGCATTATGAATCTGCGATTATAAACATAATAATAAGTACGCTTATACTATATGTGTTCCATGGAATTGCTAAATAGTTTAAAATTGTGCCAAATTTTGCATTATTTATTTAGATATGAACAAATTGTATGGTTCTTTAGCCCTTTAACACCAAATAATACCACTGAGCCAACATATGAAAATGTAGTATTAAATGCTTACTGGGCTCGAATTTACAATATCTGGATTGATTTAACATCTGTATATTTTGCAGTATCATACGTTTTTCCAAGACAAGAATATCGCTCAAGCAAGCATTTTTACAAAAAGATCCGGGATAGGATTCAGACCCTTGGCTTTCAAAATAGTTGTGAGGTTGTACGACAGAATTAGCCAATAAATCAAGTAATAAGGTCGATGGGCAGGACGCTGATTACAGTAATATAAGCGAAGAAACCATCATAACCACCAATCCTCTGGTACAACGATTAAAATGGCATGGTGAAATCTATCGGAGAATAAAACTGCTGCCATGGTGGATAAAATACAATATCGGAGTAGCTGAGGCTGCCGTACTGAAGAAAAGGATATTAACATTAGCTTCAGAAATAGGATTTCAAGACAGGTGGACCGCAGCACTGTTACGACACGCAGTATCAGAGTTTTCAAAAAAGGGTCTTGGCGCTGACTATTATGGATATCACAATATACAGCATGAGCTTGAGGCTGCTTATTTTGCTCTCATAGCAGCTTATGGTCATTATAAGCGCGATTACGACTTTGATCAACTAGATCTAATTTACTTATTCGTTGCTGCACTGTTTCATGACTATGATCCGTTGAAGCACTTTGATAAGCCTCACGAAGACTCGGTAGAAGCATTTGTAAGAGCTGATAAACAGATAAAAAAATATCTTGATGATGTTGGGATTAATATTGATATCCTTTTTGTATTAATACATCGCACTGCATATCCTTTCCGGGATAAGATAGCAGAACATGCTAATAAGAGGATTCAAGAATTGTTTACCCTTGCAGGGATCCCGGAAATTAATTCCGAAATAAGAGAACACTATGTACGTCTTGGATGGTTTCTGTCCGTATCAGAACGGATAGCAGGGTATGCTTTAGGCGACATTGAACATGGTCGGGATCTTGCGCGTCGCAACGCTCACGCATTGGGTTGGCATCCTTCACGAATTAATGAAGAATCTGTGCGGTACTTTAGCATTATGAAGGAAGAGAAAGACATGATGAAGAGTGTGCTAGAATATGTTCCTGAAGAGTACAAGACGAATTTTTTTAATAATATGGAAGCTTTTAGGGAAGCTTGGGAGGAAGAAAATAGAGTAAAAGCATCGATTAGAAAGAATGAAACCAACCTAGTACCAGATTTGATAGAAAAATCCAGTAAAGGTATTGACCCAAGTATTAGAGAACCGATTTTAAAGATATATCAAGATTTACCTCTTCCGGTACCACCAATCTATGAGAATAAGTTCAAAAAGTTGCTATCTAATCCTAATACTATTCTAGTAATCTTAAGGGTCAATGACAAAAATGGTGAAATTGTTGGTTATGTAAAAGGCGGTCCACTTGAAACCTATGAACTCAGACGGGGCACACATGATTCTAATGTAGGAAAAAAGAATACGGCATATATGGAATGGATCGGCATTAAATCTGGATACTGGGGAGCAGCTGGAGGCCATGTTCTTCGATCAGAGTTTCTTAAGGAAGCAAAAAACAGAGGGTATGAATATGTAACTAGCTACGTCCATCGACTCGTAATAACAAATAGAAAGGAAAGGGGTGAACCTATAGAAATTGTACAAAAGTACGACCCTGATAGACTAGACTACTATCGGATAGATCTTAAAAAGTTGACAGATGTCACTACCATTATAGATCAAGACCCATCAGTTATTGAAACATTGCCATCCGATTTAGGGATCCATTAACATTTTGATTAGGAATTAATTGTATATCAATATTCGATCGATTCAAATTTATATACTTGACATATAGTCTTCTGAAGCACCTTAAGATCTCGAACCTGAATTTTGAAACGATAGAAAAATAGAGGAACGGCGATTGCAACTTGAAAAAATAGCAAAGGTTTAGAATTTTTTGGTTTGATTTTTCTTCCAACACTCAAGATGTCTGCTTATACCGTGCGCTACTTGAACGATATAGCTAGCTTGTTAAACGTAATGATGCCATAAATAAATTTAAACTAGATAAGTGGTGGCG
>DATBGR010000520.1:0-6016 GCA_036557905.1 Nitrososphaeraceae archaeon
TATGAGATATTTCATGCACTGCAAACCATACTATTATAATACCACATATTCCACATTTGTTTGTATTAATTAGTATGAGTAAACTTAGATTGACAATCAATGGTTTTGGAAGAATTGGAAGATGTTTTTTGAGAGCTTCTTTAAAAGACCCGGAATTTATGAATTCTGTTAGTATTATAGCTATAAATGATTTGGCTGATGCAACGACATTGGCTCATCTTCTAAAATATGACTCTGTATTTGGAAGATTTGATGGCAGTATTGTAACCAAAATGCAAAATGATAGTCATAGTGGGAACAAAAATGTCTCAATAATAGTAAATGAGAATATCGAAATTAAAATTCTATCTGAGAGAGATCCGGCTTTACTTCCATGGAAGGAAATGGAAATAGATATAGTATTGGAGTCTTCAGGCAGGTTTAATGATGCAAAGGAAGCAAGAAAACATCTGGCTGCTGGTGCCAAGAAAGTAATAATCTCTGCTCCTGCTAAAAATCCTGATGCTACCATTGTAATGGGAGTCAACGATGATAAATATGATAGTGAAAATCATCAAATAGTATCAATGGCTTCGTGTACCACAAATTGCTTGGCGCCAGTGGTTAAGGTATTAAATGATAAATTTGGAATTCAAAAAGGATACATAACTACGACTCATGCAATAACTAACGATCAGAATTTGTTAGATCTTCCACACAAAGACCTAAGAAGGGCAAGGGCTGCTACTATGTCTATAATTCCAACTTCCACAGGCGCAGCAAAGGCAATAGGTGTGGTAATACCAGAACTGAATGGCAAGATTGATGGGACTGCATTACGTGTTCCAGTACCTAGCGGATCTATAACAGACATAGTACTGAATTTAAGAAAAGAAGTAACACGAGATGAGGTAAATGAAGCTTTGCGAGAAGCATCAGAAAAGGATCTAAAGGGCATTCTTTCGTATACAGACGAGCCCATAGTTTCAAGCGACATTATTGGCGATCCCCACTCCTCAATTGTGGATGGACTTAGTACTATGACATTAGGCAATAAGAATGATACAATAAAGGTACTATCATGGTATGACAATGAATGGGGATTTTCTTGCAGACTAGTCGATTTAATTAAACTTATCGCGAAGAAAACGACGAAACATAATAGCTAGCACTTTAAGATGCGAACTAGTGGTCCTACAGTCTTAACCACTTCAGTTGATCAATTGCTACTTCTCTAGAAATTCAACAAGTCTAATTATTTGGAGTGGTAAACGTGCAAGCTAACGAATAGATAAAGGCGATGTTGAAGTATTACTAACTGAATATTATTAAACGGACACATTTCTTTGAAACTCCATTCTTCCATATTTAATTGCCTCTCTGATTATTGTAAATTCAACTTGTTCTGCCATCTTACTTAGCTTTGAGACATCTTCTTTGTAGTCCTCAAAAGATGTGTGTTCCTTTTGACCCAAAAAATGCTCCTTTATGTTAAATCCCGACATGGCTCCTTCAATCAAAAACCATACATCAATACCCCATCCTTCAGGGATTGATTCCTTATCTAATAGATCCTTCCAAACTTGTGTCCTAGCACAGACTTCACCACTTAGCGGCTGTTCGAAATGTGATAATTCTGGAAAGAAGATATGTAACATTGGTCTTGCGATAAGTTTTGTTACTGCCGCATCTCTAGCATGTCTAGTATAAAATCCTCTTGACATATCGCAGTTATCGTCAATTAATGCTCCAACCAACTGATTCACCCAATCTTGGGTCAGATTTTTTATGTCTGCATCCAAAAAAACGATAAAATTTGCACTCATTCTTTCGATTGCTTCTTTTAATCCTTCCTTCATAGCCAAGCCCTTTCCAGGAAACAAATGTTTTGATTGTCGTATTACGACTGCTCCAGCAGTTACGGCTAATTCAGCGGTCTTGTCGGAAGAATGAGCATCAACTACTAATACTTCAGGTTTATAATAGCTCTTCTTTGCCATCGAGATAGAATTTTCGATAGTATTTTCTTCGTTTTTTGTAGCAAAAATTACTACAACTTTGGGATTTAACTTGTTGTCTGTATTCTCACTTAGCAAATTGTTCGTTCAAATAACCCCCACCTTTGATTTAATTATTCTATATGTAACTGTATAGATTAATTGATGAAAAATAAACTTATAAGCAAAACTTTACTAACAAAAGTTCATTACTGAATGCTACATTGTAAGATATACATTTAGGTAATTGCATTGCATACGTAGCTATTATTTAGTAGTTGGCCAAGATGGGAAATATGATGACAATCATCTGCACAAGATTGGATTTACATATAAATGTCTAGACACAAGAAAGCTACTCTAAAGTCTGAGAGAGACATTGTATTTGAATATTTTAGACGTGTTAGGAATAAAGACGTTTCAGGATTATTAGACCTTTTTACAGACGATGCTGTCATACACGAACCATTTAGCAAGTCAGAGGATATTCAAGGTAAAACAACAGGACTACATGGCAAACAAGGTATAGAACCTTTTCTGGGAGTGGTAGTTATGGCTAATGAAGGCGTAGAAGGCAATATTACAATAGATAAGATCAATGAAAAAATGGATAATTCAAATGGCAAGTCCACAGAAATCTCTGCAATCGTAACTTTTGAGCGTGGTGAAAGAATAACGGCTAGATTCACATTTGAATTAATTTCTCCCGTCATTAATAATAGTAATAACATAAATACTAATCAAAATGAGAAAAAGATCAAGAGTCTACATATTCAATTTACAAAGTAACTATGTGAGTGACATTAAATTTTAATTCATTATCTTTTTGACTAATTTTGCTGAACTATTTGGAGTGTACTACTAATGTATCGGTTAATTTCTATGAATACCGTCAGATAGATCAGTTATTTTAAATCACTATTGATATGAAGATTTTGTAGATAGCATATATGCACAAATATTATCTCAATTCGGTTGATGCACCGATTTAAAATCAAAATATTGAAAGTATTGGGGGCTAGTTCAATTTATTAAGTAAATTTATAGAGTATTCTGAAAATGTTAAAAACTAGTATTAGTATCTATCGTTGTCAAATGAGTGATATTTTCGATAAATCCTCAATCAATATAAATTCTGATCAATCCAAGAAACCTACTAGAAGTGTTTCATTTAGACTTGATTCTAAAGTTATTGATGAGATGCAGAGAGAGGCAACCCAGAATGAGATTTCATTAAATGTTCTGGTAAATCAAACACTAAAGAAGTATACCGAATGGGGAAGGTATGAAAAGAAGATCGGTATGATGCCAGTACCAAAACTAATGTTATCATCTTTAATTGATCGAGCTATAGAAATAGCAAAAAAGAACGGAATACTGAATGATATGAATATAGAGCCATATAGAGATCAAATCATAAAAGAAGCTGCTAGTACCGCCTATAATTTGATGAAAGACGCTGTATTGTTTATGAAAAAAGATTACAACTTATGGACAGTATTATCTGTACTGCAGGAATATATGAAAGTATCAGGCATAAATTCGGATCATCAAATTGAAGGTGGAAGAAAGCACGTATTTGTTATAAAACATGAGTTAGGACAAAATTGGTCTCTATTTACAAAAGAATTATTAACGCAAGTATTTGAGTCGCTTGCTCAGGTTAGAGCTGAATTTAGAATTACTCCAAATACCACTACTGCAGAAGTAATATTATGATACGGACTACGCAATAATGGCATATTGTTTTGGTACAAGTAATCGTCTGTTCGACTGCTACATTCGCTATTATATCGAGAGGACTTGATTGTTTAGGCGATTTACGATAGCGGAGTACTTTTTTGGAAAGTTCTTAACTTCCGAGACCACAACTATATCAACATTATTAGTATTAGCACGATTTGGATAACGATTGACTAATAATTATGGTTGAGTAGGACGAATATCTCTAAACCAAGAATTAGAAGTATATCTACCAAACAAGGAGTGCTGATCGACAAGTAATGTTGGGTCGGATAACAGACTCATAGCTAATGACTGATTTGTCATAATTGCCTTTAGAATATCTTTGCCTGTTATTATCCCAATCATTTTGCCAGTATTATCTATTACAGGCAGCCTACGAATATTTTTTGCCTGCATTATCGAAATCGCGTCATTAATAGATGCGAATTTCCTTATTGTGATTAGCGGTTTAGTCATTATTTCAGATATTGGAACATCTACAAGGAACATGTCAGAAAATCCTATGAGATGCACATAATCCCGTTCCGTCACTATGCCTACTACTGTCCCATTTTTCTTAGTACTAGAAGCTTTTAATTCTTTTATATTTTTCAAAATAACAACGCTACCAACTTTTCTATTGCACATTAATTTACAGACATAACGCACACTTTGACTTTCATTAGCTGTTACTACGTTGGTAGTCATAAAGTCAGACACAGGAAGAAGTTCGCCAGGATGGGCAGTATTATTTTTACTCATAAGCAGGTATATTACTGTGCATGTAATATTTCTAATCTATGACCGCCTTGCATTGCACTGCAAACTTTAACAATATATTATTATTACACTATACCTTTTTGACAGTAATTGTATTTAAATTCATTATCCCAGAAGGCTGGTGATATAATTGAAAGAGATGTTGCGACCCTATGCGAAGACGACAATGTTGTAGAGGCAACACGGTTGATGAATAGCAAGAATACATCTTGTATAATTGTCAGACTTAAAAATTCTGAAGAACCAATTGGTATAGTTACCGATAGGGACATACTGTATCGGGTAGTAGCTGAAAGCAAGGATCCATCAAAGATCACACTAAAGGAAATAATGAGTTCACCACTCCATACAGTTGATAAGGACATGTTGGTAAAAGACGCAGTATCAATCATGAGAAACAAAGGCATAAGGAGAATAGTAGTAACAAATAAAAATAAATCCGCTGAGTCAGATTTATCTTCTCCTGCCAAAGACAATGGCAAAATAAGTATACTCGGTGTTTTAACTTTAATGTCGATCGTTGGAGAATCATCTAATCAAAGTATAAGCTTGGCAGATATTGATATTTCTGATTCTATTATTGCGTCAAAAAATATTGCGATAGTTTGTCCATATTGTGGATCGAAATTTGATAATAAAACTGACTTATCAAAACATATAGACAGAATTCATATCGGATCCGGTCTACTTGAAGGAGATACAACGCAATGGTAGTATTTAGGGCTATGGGCTATCCTGGTATAGCGATCATCTGAAATATATGAAGCAACTTAAATAGCAGGAGCAATAGTAGAAATCTTCACTATATAAGCTGGTTCTAGATTTTCCTAATTATGGTTATAAATATGTGTACAATAGGCTCAGTTTTGTAGCGAGAATACTTTCTAAGAAATTGAAAACAGTTGCTTTTGTTGATATTGATTGATTGATCATAGATCTTGTTAAGGTGAGGTGAGACATCTTGCAAAATCATCTATATGTATGATATAAGGATCTATATAGGTAATCGCTCACTAAATGCATAAATATTTACCCCAGATGCTATGCGTGTTTGAGAACTTGTGCGATAGTAAAGACTTTGGGAGTAAATCTCTGGACTGTTAACAAGTCAGAAATATTTACTTTGCAATAACTACAGTACATTTGGCATTGTGAACAATCTTATAGGTTGTACTTCCTAACAAAAATTCCTTTATTTCATGAGGTCCCCTACTTCCAATTACTATCGTATCAACCCCTTTAGTATCTGCTAACCCCAAGATTTGGCCAGCAGCACTAATTCCGCGGAGCTGTATTGTAGCTACCGACGATAGACTAGACTTTTTAGCCTTCTGACGGTACGTTTCTAAAAGCTCTTTACTCTGTCGTTCCAATTCTTTAGAAATTGAATATCCAACATTACCATAGTCCTCAAGCACGTTAACGATTAGCAAATTCGATTTGCAGCTGGAAGCAAGGAAGATCGCATATTCAAAGGCCTTGTCGGAGTATTGAGAACCATCAATCCCAACTAGAATTTTTGACAACATTTGTAA
>DATBGR010000521.1:0-2292 GCA_036557905.1 Nitrososphaeraceae archaeon
TTTTTGATGAAATATGAAACAGATAAGCTCGCACTTATTGCGCCTCGTGCCACAATAAACATTATAAGAGATTATAAGCTCGTAGAGAAAAGGAAGATTCAACTTCCAGATTCGATTGTCGGAATTTTCAGGTGCCCTAATCTGAGGTGTATCAGCAATAGTGATGAAGACATTATGCCAATCTTAGATATCGTAGACAAACAAAGAATTATACTTGAATGCAGATATTGTGCAAGGACTCTCACAATTAATGACTTGGTATCATGACCCGCTAGCAATAATATAATTCTTCAAGAAGGCCGTGATTATAGGTTAGGTTTATCACATAATACTTAAGACATTGGTCTAGCTATAAAAGTCATGGATCTTGATGAACATGACAGGAGATCCCGTAGTTTGATTTACAGCAATGTTCACAATGTCTTTTTGTATCTAGTTGCATACAAGAACTGGCTCATAGTTCCAGGATTGCTCAGTCTAGTTTTGTTAATTATTATCCAATCTACCACTATCACTGTAACATTCACTGAATCCATATTTCAGAATATCATCTTGATAACGACCGTTATCTTACTTTTCTTCGTCGAGCTCTCTATTATATGGGCAGGAATCATACCAACTGCCATTTCAATACTTGGCGTAGTTCTGGTTTTGGCTGGCATCGTCATTCCGCTATACGGATCGGACTTATCTGAACAGAGCAATTTCAAGGGGATAAAGGTAATAGTTACCCATGAAACATTGATGCAATCCGCCGACGCTTACTTTTATCTTGGTATTTCTATGCTATGTTTAGGCAATATAATGGCCTTTAGACCAGGTCTGCTCTACACAAGAAACAGGCCGGAAGCTATCGATTCGATATGGGAAGGATATGAAATATGGGACGACAATTTAGGCAGCAGAGCGGAAAATATTGGAAGTCGTGCAAATCAATTTGCTGAACCTGTTATACCAATAAAAATTCTCATGAACGAAAAGGAAAAATATCTTCTTTGGAGATATGAATTTATTCTAACTGCTATTCATGGCCATCATTATCTTGTGGGTACAAACTGCGTTGTTCCTTCAGGATCAATTATTTTGCGTGATGATAGTGGACGTATGTTGGGTAAATCAAAATATAATGGATTCTTTGTCTAAAATTTGACAACCACGACAATTATGTGATCAAATAGGCTATTGCAGTATTGAACTGAAGATAGTTCTCATATTCTTTATTAAGCTTTTTTATAAGTTCAAAGATAGATTGACCCCATGCTAAGCGAAATATGATGATTACTTTATGCATCGAGGTACACTAAGCACCTGAATCTTAAGCACCCTTTGTTAATTGAAGAATCCTCAGCCCAATTCTTGAAAACCATCGAGTTCGCTAAATCAAGTGCTCAAATAAAGATTCTAATACACTACCCGTAGCGAAAATTCATAAATAATAATAACAGGTGATTGATCTTTTAGAATTTGGATTTATAAGTAAGAACTTTTGCCTTGTATAGTCATTAATGCATCATGGGTTTACATACAGTATACGAAATAATCATCTAATTTATGCCGATTATCACAGGTGCATTTTGAAGGGGGAGGAATTCATCATCTAGGTATATCCCTTTTTTGTTGACCACTCGGTTTTCAGGCTTTCTGTTCTTGCACGAGGTCATCAACTTTCTTTTGTGTCTGATTAACATCTTCCTTGCTACCCTTCCAGATTACATTTGAATATAACATGCCAGGAACCAATTTTTTAAACTCAATTCCTTCCCCGATATACCACTTGGGGAACCATTCGTACAAATGTAATCTTATTGTCTGGATGTAAACGATCAAACCCTCTATTAGCATTATGCCAATATTCCCACCTATTAGTACTGCAAGACCGCCTCCATGTAAATAAGACTGATTCACGGTCACAAGAAGTGCCGAATGCACTAGAAGCATTATTCCTATTCTAGTATAGCTGATTATGTTCGATAACATTTCAACTATTCTGACAAGTATTACTTCAATAACGACACCCATAAGACCCCCACCCTCATCGTGACCATGTTTTGCAGCCTCTTTCTGTTCTCTCATACCACCGTATATCATGATACCAACCGTCGCAAAAATCACTGGAACGGCAGCTTTTGCGACAAGGTCCACAGTGACCCAATTACCAAATGTAAATGATAACCATGGGACTGGCTCAGAATGTATGTGTCCAGTGACTCCGAACATTCCGATGATATCGTATCCGGAACCTATTGCAGCTAGTACTAGTGAGACTATGGCCAAGAACTGAATTATAGTAGG
>DATBGR010000522.1:0-3385 GCA_036557905.1 Nitrososphaeraceae archaeon
GATTCTTATAATGTACTTCCAGGTGTTGATGGTATTATCCCAGTTGACGTATATGTACCTGGCTGTCCACCAAGACCCGAAACCCTAATTCAAGGCTGTATGCTGCTCCAAGAAAAAATAAAAAGGTCGAAGATTAGATAAAATGAGCTCGGATCAATCTAAAACCCAAAATGGTTCTGAGCAAAAAAAGTCCAGCTCCGATTTAACACCGACTTCAATTTCAAAAAAAACTGAGAGCATAACTCCACAATTCGAAGGCAGTCTTATCAATCAACTAGTTACAAGATTTGGTGATAAACTTGTACAGGTAATCTATGTACGTCCTGGGAGAACAAAGATCCTTGTTCCCCCAAATGAGATCGTTCAAGTGGCTTCTTTTATTAAAGACAGTCTAGGGTTTGATCACGCAGAATCAGTTTCAGGAACGGACTATCCAAACGATAATCAGATTGAAGTAATTTATCACTTGAGCTCGTATTCAGATGATAAACTCTCCTCACAGATTTTAGCTTTATCTACAAGGGTAGACAGAAATGAGTCAAGGATGCCAACATTAATTAATATTTTTAGGAGTGCGGAATATCACGAAAGGGAAACATTTGAGATGCTTGGCGTCTATTTTGAGGGACATCCACGAAACGAGAGATTTTTGCTGCCAGAAGACTGGGCAGATATTCCTCCCTTAAGAAAGGAGTTTAGAATTAAAGGGAGATAGGTGATAATAGATGGAAAATGAACAGAGAATTGATGAGACTATTAGCAGGGGGCTTGAAATTGTAAAAGAGGCAGAAGAAGATAGACTGATGACACTTAGTGTTGGGCCTCAACATCCAGGCTCAGGACACTTTAGATTTACTATAAAGGTAGACGGAGATTACATCGTATATTGTGACCCAGATCCTGGCTATGTACATAGGGGCGAGGAAAAAATGTGCGAATACAGAAACTTTATCCAAAATATTCCGCACCTTGAGCGACCAGTTATTCATGATTCTACAAACATTACATATTCATATAGTTTAGCAGTTGAGGAACTTGCCAATATCCAAGTTCCCCTCAGGGGACAGTATATTCGTGCTTTGGCGTCGGAACTTAATAGGCAGGTATATACCCTTTACTGGTTGGGGATATACGGGATATTTCTTGGACATTCTACTATGTTTATGTGGCCAATTGGTGACAGAGAGCTCTTTATTGACCTCTTGGAAGCACTTACTGGCGCGAGGGTTACCCATGCATTTAACATCCCCGGAGGGGTTCGCAATGATATGCCCGAAGGATTTGAAGAAAGATGCTTAAGGCAAGTTGCATATTTTGAAAAAAGACTTGCCGAATATGAGGACATATTTTACAATAATCCATTATTCAGACAGAGAACGGAGGGCGTTGGAATTCTGACAAAGGACGATGCTATAAAGTTAGGGGTTACAGGCTCTGTTCTGAGAGCGTCGGGAATTCCTTTTGATGTTAGAAAGGCAGAACCATATGACGTCTATAATGAAATAGATTTCAAGATACAATATATGAAGACAGGTGATTCTTATGCAAGATCCACGGTTCCGTTTCTTGATATGAAGGAGTCATGCCACATTATTAGAGAGTTACTAGATAAGATGCCAAAATCAGGTGAAGTAAGAGCAAAGCTACAGCCAAATCCGAAGGGACCGGCCGGAGAATCTTATAAAAGAGTAGAATCAGGGAGAGGCGCGTTAGGATATTATATAGTAAGTGACGGAACACCAAAGCCTTATAGGGTCAAGTTATCAGTAGGCTCATTTAGGAACATGCTAGCGCTTCCATTCCTCTTAATAGGATCAAAATTGGCTGATATGCCGTCAATTTATTGGTCATTAAATTATTGGCCTGTGGAGGCTGACAGATAAATATGCACCATGAACAGAATCATCAATTTAGTCAAAATGTTGATAAGGAAGAAATAATAGGTGTCAAGAAATGATCGGTAGGAAAGGTGAATAATAACATTGGCTACCGCTCCAAGAGATTTTAGATTCGGAAACTTTGTAGGAAGCTTAATTCAATTAATCTTTTGGATACTTATCATCGTTACATTAGTGGGACTTCCGTTAATCTTTATCATCTTATTTTATGTACCGCTTCCACCTGTAAATGGAGAAGTACTGACTCCATATCTCTTCTTTTCAATGATGGTAGATCCTACCAGAACTATTCCAATTATAAAATTCTTGATACATACGGAATTCTTTAGGGTAGCTGTTTTCCCAGGATTTACGTATGCTGCCATCTTGGCCGCGGCTACTATTTTTATTGAACGCAAGTTCCTTGCCAAAATGCAATTGAGGATCGGACCACTGTATGCAGGAAAGATTGAGGGTATCTTGCAATTGATAGCTGATGGGTTGAAATTAATTTCAAAAGAGATTATAGTCCCATCTGGGGCTGACAAGCTAATATTTTGGGCAGCTCCTGTAGCCTTTGTAGTTACAGCTGCCGCAGTGATAGCGTTAATCCCAGTAGCTCCAGGATGGGTAGTTGCGAATCTCGATGTTGGCATAATAGCTGTATTTGCATTCTTGGGATTTTTCCCTCTTATTGCACTTTTATTCTCATGGGCTAGTAACAGTAAATACCCATTCATCGGGGGGTTACGGGCTCTTCATCAGATGATTGCCTTTGAAATTCCTTTCATTCTTTCTGCTCTTTCAGTAGTAATTCTGGCAGGTTCATTGAATCTTACCGATATAACAATTGCTCAGCATTCTTATTGGTTTATATTCTTTTTACCCATAAGCGCATTTGTATTCTATATCTCATCGCTTGCAGAACTTGAAAGAATTCCATTCGATTTGCCTGAAGCAGAAAGTGAGATAGTTGCGGGGTGGTTAACCGAGACTTCGGGTATGATATATGGATTAATTCAATTGGGAACTTATGTTAAATTGTACGCACTGGCTGCCCTATTCGTTACCCTATTTCTGGGCGGTTGGGCAGGACCTCAAATTTTTCCTGCGGAAATTATACCTGGATATACGGGAGAAAAAATTTACAACGCAATTACTGCAAATGCAATATTTTGGTTTACCATCAAGACCCTTGGAATGATAATGTTGATCCTTTTACCACGAGGTATCAATCCTAGAATTAGAATCGATATATTGTTGCATACTGGTTGGTATAAATTAATAGTGTTGGCTTTCATCAATATATTTGTCGCACTGTCGCTTGTTTATGGTGGAATTCTTGGTCCGGGAGGTTTACTGTCGTAATGACCTCAGCAGGTGGTTTCATAAAAGCTATTGAATCAGGTTCAAAACATCTCCTTATCAAGAGATTTACTTTGAGATATCCAGAAAAGAAGCTAAAGTTTGTTGGTGATGGATATCAATTTGATCCAAAGAGAGGTGTT
>DATBGR010000523.1:0-3211 GCA_036557905.1 Nitrososphaeraceae archaeon
GTATCATTAGCTAGCTGAAAAAGGGATTCGCCTTTGCTCTCTAATGCAAATTTATCATTTGGGTCTATAGCTAAGGCTTTATCAAAGTACTCCAGAGCTCCAGTATAGTTTTGCAATTCATAAAGAGAGATGCCTTTCCTATGTAATGCATCAGTATATTTTAGATCATTCGTGTCTAATGTGTTGGTTTTGTTTTTAGAAATTGATAGAACCATCGGTGGTTGTATAACAAAAATAATGGAAGAAAATAAAATTATCAGTATTGTCAAAGTTGGGTAACGGTATGTGACCAGCATTTTCATAGGATATATATTATTTGGGTATAATTAAATATAGCTTACATCGATTGTAGAGAAATAAATTACCATTTATAGAACTCATAGTAGGGTATTTTTAATCCGATAGTAATAACAAAAGTAATAAGAGGAAAATTAATGACGAAATTAGTAATTTTGAATTTACTTCCATTCTACGTCAGCTTATAGATCTCTTGAAGAATTTGCACATCAAATCAATGGTAGATTATTCATTCTAGTTCAATTGGAATGAAAGCTTTGATTAAATGCATAGAACAGTAGAGACGTTAACATTCATAGACGTGGATAACTATTGCAAATGATAAAGTTCTTCAAATGAGCATATCAAAGGAGAAAAATGTTTGTTGCAGATGCATTTTATACTAAATCTCGTAATAAATATGGTAACATCTATGCAGTTTCAATTGGTTATAGTTCGATGCACACGGTCCTGTAAGTAAATTCTTAGGAGAACATTATGAAGTTGTAATAATCTAGAGTAATATATGCTATAGGTTCAATAGGGTTATTCCTTATATCGCTAATGGATTTTTCTATTTCAATCAATGCTCGGGTTAATAATATTGCTCGTACAGATCAGTGTTTGCTCAGAGTTGTAACTTAAAATAATTCTATGTATGGAGCGAGGTTTCAGTAGTGTTTTTAATAATCCTTGTCTTTTGAATCTACAATAATAAAGGAGTTCTTAGATTAAGAACGTTAATTTTACTGAACCGGATCTAATATACTGACAAACATTCAGAGATAAACATCTCTCTAAATGATTATTATGGTAACTAAAAAGTGGAGCTACTTACTCAGCTTCATTGTGGAAAACTCTAGATCCAACAGAAGCAACTTCTTTACTGAATGAATTGAAATATCTTATATACGATCGATAAAAACACGGGGCAAATAATTACAAATGAATTTCGCTTAACACTACTTATCTTGATATTCTTTGTCGTCGTAGATTTAATATTCCAGTTTGAAATACCGGTTCATGGTACTTCACCAGTTTTTACTCGCCATAATGTGAAGGATGGTGTATTTGATTGGATAGACGTTAATAAGCATAAAAATAGTTTGCAGGGCGAGCCAGCAACTGATATTGTAGGTGTAAGTTACTTTAGTGATGGACAAACCCTGAATTCCACGATTTGGCTCATGGCTCCATTTATTAGACAACCTTTTCAATATAATGCTTTGAGTTACGGTGTTATGGTTGACTCCGATTATGATAAGACCACGGGAGTCGGTGGAGTTGATTACCAACTCGAAATTAAATGGATAAACAAGACTAGAACTTGGGATAAAGCACTTACGGAGTGGTCAACTTCTGGACATGACAAACTTTTGGATGAAAAGCGAAACCACACAGGATTCTTCCAGAATGGGTCTTATTACGTCTCCTTACCACTAGATTTATCGACTATTCTATTTCCCAATAAATATAGGATTGTCTTTTATGGGGAGTCGGAAAAGAATGGTATTATAACAACTGATTTTAGTAACTGGATAAACATTCCACCACCTAAACTTGATATCACAACATCTCCTAATCCTATTATTCTAAAACAAGGAGATCAAAAAACCATAGAAGTACGACTGAACACGACTCAGGGATTTGAACCATTCGTTCATTTATTTGTAAAAAGCGTTCCTGGCCTAAGTACCACATTTAAATATAATGCAATCCAGATACCTTCTGAAGGATTTGCTAGCGTTCCCCTAGTATTAATAGCATCCAAAAATATTCCAGCATCTCCATTTACACTTTTGTTATCTGCAAATTCCAGTTTTCCAGACTCTCAATTTATACAGCCAAGTAACTCAAATTCTGGTTTACCTGGCAAGAGATTACCTGACTTCCTAACTCCAAAAGAAGAGACTTCTAATAGTCAAACAATCTTGGTTGTAACAATACAGGATGCTGTCTCAGATATTGATCGAATTAGTGATTTCTGGCATAAACTAGGTTCCCCTATCTCATTTGCATACGGAATAGCTGCAGCTGGCCTTTCCCCCCTGTTTTATAGTAGGATAAAGAAGAGGATAAAAAAACACAGAATGAGCACTTAAATCAGGAAAAGATATAGAATACTATTTCATAATTGAATTTGTAATAGTATAGTTGATTACATAGGCGTGTTTTTAAAGGGTTTTACTGATGGTGATGAAAATAAGATCTTATTTGAGATGCATGCTGCTGTCCTGCCAATCTAAAGTACATCTATTTGTGATACGTGTGAGTCAGCTTGATATATCATCCTGAACAAAGTAATAACTGATTATTAAAGCATTTCTGAAATATGATATATCACAATGTTATGATATTAAAGGATATCTTCTTTCAAAAATATAATTTGTATGTGAACAAACTGAATTCACATTACAGGGTTAAGATGATTGATGGATTCGGACTAACTAATTTAACTTCCCAAGAACCAATAGAATTGAGAAAAAAATGCAATGATTTTTGTTTAGGTCATGATTGTAAGTCTCGGGAAATAATACGAGATAGCAGACTTGTAGGGCTAATGGGTCTAAGTGATACTAATTATTTGATACAAAGGTGGTGGTTAACTTCAACACTGATTATCAATCAAATCTGGATCAGGTCTTGATAACTAATGAGAATATTTAGTAACGATCATTTGAATCCATTTACAACATCTAAAAGATTTTTTGTTTATACATCCCTGGCTCTTCTTGGAATAGCTATACTATCTATTGGATCAATCGATAATACCGTTCCGGTCGGGTTTGGGTATATTGGTAACACAGACGATCATAACACAGACGATCATAACACAGACGATCATAACACAGACGATCATAACACAGACGATCATAACACAGACGATCATAACACAGACGATCATAACACAGACGATCATAACACAGACGATCAT
>DATBGR010000524.1:0-34442 GCA_036557905.1 Nitrososphaeraceae archaeon
TCATCAGTAAGAGTAGAAAGAACATCTTTCACCAAATTCCTGGTATTTCTCTGAATATCTCGATTTTTAATAATCGATTCTAACGTGACAATAGTTCTGGAAAGGCGCTCTTCGTTGGCCTTTTCCTTCAACTCTTTTTTCTTCGCGCTCATAATACTAATGCTAAACAACTTACCGATATTTGTATCCATTCATCAGAATTATCTCAAGTCATAAAGTGTGCAAATCTCTATATTGAATCGGATATATGGGAAGGGCATTGTTCACTAATGTGAAAACCTCCTTGGAGGAAATTGACGGTGATCTTAAAGATATAGAATCGAGACGGGATAGTCTGATTAAAAATACAAGAGACGTAATTAACGATTGCAGCAATTCGATAGTATCTATTCATAGGTCTGATATTGACAAAGCCAGAGAACGAATGGATAGAGCTAAATCTACATTGGACATCCTGCGAGCACAAGCCAGAACTGATCTTTATAAATATATAGTTGTTCCAGAACAGGAACTGGTCGAGGCCTATATGTTAAGATCGATAGCGGAGGACAAACTCTTGCCGAGCATGAAGGATCTTGGTGTTTCCGGATCAGCATATTTAACGGGGCTGCTTGATTGTGTAGGTGAACTTAAAAGAATGATATATGATAGTCTGAGGGCTGGAAAACCTGATGAGAGCACAAAATTGTTCATTGTTATGGAAGAAATTTATTCCTCAGTATATCCATTCGCAGCGTTCGATAACCTTGTGCCGGGCCTGCGAAGGAAATTAGATGTCACCAAGTTTTTGATCGAAGATATACGAGCACTTGTCACAGAAGAAAAACGACGACAGAAGATTATAATGGCGATGGATGATCTCAAACGTCATCTTGAGACGTCATCTGTGAAGAATTCTCTTTAGGGATCTTAATGTGTTAGACCTAATTATATCTGAAACTATCGTTAGTTTCGAAATTTTGCGAATGCTTCGTTAAGAATGTGGCCCAAAGTCAGATGCCATTGGGCAAACCCGCCAGGTTCTTCAGGAAAGTTATGATAATGCTTGACCAATTTCTTATTCATTTTAGACGTGTGACTCAGGTTTTCTGCTAGAGAACGATTAACTACTCCCTTTATTAACATAGATAACCTGTCAACTGCAGAAAATTCTGGATGTTCACCATTCGTTATTTTCTCAACATCCATCTTGGATAGAAAATGCTTCATACCATAATTAATTTGATCATTACTAAGGTCCTGTAACATTCTGCGAAACACTTCCAAACCTGCAGTCTTGTATCCGTATTCTTCAACAAAATCCTTATTGTAACTCCATAGACCTTTTTCAGTGACATCATTTTGTTGGATTGCTTGAACTGCATCTTTGCCGGCGATGGTACCGGCTATAATCGCAGGGCCAATTCCACCAGCGTCAATCGGCTTGGGCATCCATGCAGCGTCACCGACAAGAATGTACCCATTCGCAACAAGACAGTCATTCTGTCTGCGAACCGATACTTGCCAGGTTCCCCACGAATTTCCCTCGTCAGATTGCTCATCGGTTATTTTCAATTCTTTTAATACTGGGTTGGATCGAACATACTCATCGATCAACGATTTTAGGTCTTTTTTTGTTCCAGTTTGTCGATTCAGTGATTCGAACGCCTTCTGTTGTACGCCAAGGCCTATATTCGCTTTGTTATCTCCTTTGGGGAATACCCATGCATAGCCTCCAGGTGCTATCTCTTGATCTAAATGGATGATACAATAGTCCGGGTCAAAATATGACTTGTCATGTTGGGCAATTTTGAAAGTATATATGTATCGACCGGTGGCCTCTAAATCATTTCTGTTAATTCTCCTTTCTATATATGACTTGATGGGTAAATTTGCCCTGAGAACGGAAGTTACCCCAGTGCAATCTATGACCAATTTCGCAGTACGTCTAAACATCTCTCTGGTGTCGATCTCCTCCCCTACTACACCAACTATTGTGTTATCTTCAAAAAGTAAAGATCTCAAAGCTATCCTATCCTTCACTTCAATTCCAAGTTTAAGAGCGTCGTTCATTTGCTTTTGTGGCAGAACCTTCCGATTTAGAAGATATCCCTCCCCATCGAAAGAAATGGCAGTTTCGTGATCTGGAGAATAGGCAACTACTCCTTTTACATCATGTTCGATTTCAGGATTTTCCCATCTGATTCCAATCCTATTAGACATGTAATCTACTGCCTTTTTACCAACTGCATCACCACAAATCCAGCCTGTGATCGTTTTCTTTCCCAAGCTTGACAGTGGGTTTCTGTCTATAACAAGAACTCTAAGAGATTGATTCGAGTAAAAGGCAACTGAACAGGCTGTAATCATACCAGCTAGACCTCCTCCTGCGACTATCACGTCATAATCTCGTTCACCAGTACTCACACTCATCTCAATAAAGCTAATTTTCTTAATTTTTATCTCTATTTATAGTTAAGTCATCTGATAAGCACATACAATCCGATGAGTTCTATGGGTGCTTAGCTACGATTGTAATCCAGTTCCCTCATTTCACAGTCACAGATTTAGCCAAGTTGCGGGGATAATCAGGATCTGCGTTACTCATAAGCGCAAGATAATAGGCCAAAAGCTGAAACGGAATTACTTCTATGAGAGGATAGAGTATCTCTTCCACTGCTGGGATTTTTATGAGGTCGTCATATAAGCTATTTCTAAGATCGGAGATTCCTATTACCGTGGCACCTCTAGTTTTGATCTCGTGCGCATTTGAAATAATATCGCTGTAGGTCGAATCAGACGGATTGATCACGAATACCAATGTATTTCTATCAACTACTGCTAATGGGCCGTGTTTAAGTTCACCACCTGCAATTCCCTCGGCATGGATATACGATAGTTCTTTAATCTTCAATGCACCTTCAAGTGCTATGGGATAATGCAATGACCTGCCCATAATATATATGTCCTTAAAGTCTTTTATTTTCTCAGATATTTTTTCTATTTCTGATTCAATGGAGATAGTTGCTTCGATCGCTTTTGCCAGATCGCCCAAATCATTCTGAAATCTGTTTTCATTACTGATATTATTGACGATTCCATACAGAACTGAGAGCTGTGAAGTGAAACTCTTCGTGGCCGCCACACCTATTTCTGGACCACATCCAATCTCCAAAAAGCAATCACTTATTCTAGCAAGTGATGATGTCGTAATATTGATGATGGAAAGAATAATCGCACCTCTTTGTTTAGCTGCTTTTACTGCTTGTAGGACATCGGCACTTTCTCCGCTTTGTGATATAGCTATTACTGCAGTATGATCATCAATAAGATCTTGCACATATTGGAATTCGCTGGACATTACGCATTCTGCCCTGATCTTGGGGTACTTTGCTAAAAGGTATTTGCCAATCAGAGCTGCGTGATAGCTACTTCCACTGCCCGTAATATACACGCTCTGACTTTTAGATAAAATATTGCAAAATTGGGTTAATCTGCCCTTATCTCTGTTGTTGAATTCTGCAATGATCTTGCCCTGCTCATGTATTTCCTTTAGAGTATGATGTGCGTATCTGCCCTTATCAACTGCGGCGAGCTCCCATGCAATTTGGGTAGGATGCCGCCTTACAATATTGCCATCGAAATCAAATAACTGAATTCCAGACTTATCCGCAATTACAATATCTCTATTGTCAAGGAATATTGCTTTATCTGTGTATTTCAAAAATCCCAGAACATCACTAGAAATAAAGCATCCATTTTTATCAACTCCTATGATTAGAGGTTCATCGAATCGTGCACCACTTAGTGCACCATTTTCAAATACCGAAACGAATGCAAATGTACCTTTGAGGCGTTTGCAAGTTTCTATCATAGCAGACTTTACATTCTGATTCGATGAATGATGCTCCTCTATTAAATGAGCAATGACTTCGCTATCCGTATCACTTTTAAATGAATGTCCTTTTTGGATTAACTCCTTCTTCAACACTTCATAATTTTCTATGATGCCATTGTGAACTACCGCTATACTGCCACTACAATCAGTGTGGGGATGGGCATTTACATCATTTACCCGTCCATGCGTAGCCCATCTAGTGTGTCCGATACCGGTCTTACCCGGCATTCCATTTAACTGTAAATGCTTGTTGACTTCAGCCACTTTTCCGACACCTTTGCGTACAAGCATTGTTCCATCATCAATAGTGCTAATCCCTACACTATCATAACCTCTATACTCCATTTTCTTAAGACTATCTATAAGAACAGGAGCCGCATATTGATTGCCCTTGTACCCGATAATTGAACACACGATAGATTAACAATAAGGATTCTTTTTAAAAATTATGAAGCTTTATTTGTACCGTTATAGTTGAATATATTGGGGTTTGGATGAAGAAATTATAAGAACCAGATGCAGATAATGGCCCCGAAAAAATAGATTTGTACCGCTATATATTATTATATAATAGATTCTGAGGAAGTCCTGTTGAAGAAAAAGACCCTCGTTTATAATAAAGAAAAAGGCTTTATGACAAAGGAAATAATTATCTATGATAATGTCGACCAACTGCGAATAATATCGAACCCGACTGCTTGGAAGATAATGCAGCTTTTGTCATCTAGGTCAATGTATACAGCTCAAGTTGCCAAGGAACTTGGAATTTACGAGCAGAGTGCATATTATTATACTCGTAAACTAAACGCCATTGGGGCATTGGATGATGTTGGAACCGCACTAATCAGGGGCGGAACTGCCAAATTATTCCGATCGACGTGTCCATCGTTTGGAATTGAAATGGACTGGGGGGAACGGCAGTCAGATATAACAATTGATCATGATAATAGAAATCACTACATCAAGGATTTCTTTAATGAGTTCATAACTGAGGATTCTTTTGATGGTCTTATAGTAGTTGGTGCCCCAGATCCACATGGACCATATAGATCTTCTGCAAGGGATGGTCACTATGCTGTTCAATTAGCATTTTTCTTGGGAACTCTTACTAACATACCAAGAGAGTTTGTGGTCAAGCTCGACGCTGATGCCAAAGCAGAGAGAGTCTTAGAGGACCGTAACATTATTTCGATCGGTGGTCCAGGTACGAATATCGTCACTGCAGAATTTAATAAATACTTGCCAATAAAATTTAATGAATCAAATTTCTGGGCTGGCTTAGTAAGGAACTCTAACGAGATTTACAACTCGGATAGTCAAGGACTTATCGCCAAGATAAAGAATCCCTATAGCGACAGAGGGAGCATAATCGTCGTTGCAGGTGTCAGATCAATTGGGACCAAATCCGCAGTTATTGCACTAACAAACTTTAGTGAACAAATCCTAAAGAGTTATCGAAGCGAAAAGGATTGGGCTCTTGTTGTCCAAGGATTTGACATGAATTCAGACGGAAAAATAGATCACGTCGATGTGATCGCGGAAAAATAGGGCCCAGTATCGAACTAGGTTATGCCTGCTCCTGAGGGTTTTTCGACGAGCCCTTGTGCACTTCAAGATGAACCAAAATCTGTTGTTCTTCGTTCTTTTTCACTAAATAACCAGGAAGATTTACAAAGCGGTTACCGATGGAAACGTGCTTATGCACTACCAATTGTCTTGAAAAATATGGAGACTTGCTTCCAGTCTTTCTCATTATTACATTTTGCAATCTTCTCTCTAACAAATCTTCGATCTTTAGATTTAGAATATCATCCAACGTTGCACCTTCATTCACTAGACCTAACCGGTTAAGGTAGCTGAGAAGTTGTGTTTCCTTCTGGTGCCTAGCCTCTGTACTAAGAGAAAGTAAGGCACGAGCTTGATTTCTAAATCTGGCTACCTCGGTCTGAGCCTTCCATAGTTCTCTTTTGTTTCTCAAACCATAAGTTCCTATTAGATAGAGTTCTGCACTTAGCTGGTCCGATGTCCACATTCTTCTCGGTCTACTATACGTCTTTTTAGGCTTACGAGGATCTCCCATTCTCAGTCCACATCCTACTTACTTGCTTCACCAGCGGCCTCTTCAGTTGCTGGCTTGGAAGGTGTCGTACTAGCTGCCGCCGTAGTGCTTGCGGGTGCAGATGGAGCAGCGCCTCCTGGTTTGGTTATCTTCTTGACTCCGACAGCACCACCTTTTCTCCCCGAGGTCCTCGTATGTTGTCCTCGTACTTTTAAACCGAACATGTGTCTATAACCACGCCAGCTCATCACAGATTTCTCACGTTCTATATCATTTGATATCGTGAAATCTAGATCAGAAGTAATCAGATGTTTGTCGGCGCCTGTATCCATATCTTTCCTTCTGTTTAAATACCAAGGAGGAATTCCTACCCTTGACGGGTCTTTGATGGTTAGTTCGATTTCCTTAAGTTCGTTTTCTGTCAAAAATCCTACACGTAAATACGGATTTATGTTAAGAGATTGAAGCATGACCTGGGCAATATTATAGCCAATTCCCCTTACCATACTTAAAGCAACAATAATTTTCTTGCTCCCATCGATATCTTTACCAGATATTCTAAGGATGTGACGATACTCCGAAGCAGACAAATTAGAATCACGAAGACGACTCCGAAATAAAAACCATGCTAAGTCCATATCTTTTCTACTATCGAACTATTGTACCGCAGGCTAATTTGAAAGATTATTTCGTATTTCTCAAAGTTCGTGAATGGGGAAATTTTGGTGATATGCGGTTGCGAGGAGAAATGCTTCTAATTGTGATTCATGATCATGAAAATGTGAGCGATCATGAATTCATTTGCAAACGTAAAGTTAGAATGAGAAAGAAGGTTCTAATCACGTTACAAGCAATTATTAGGGATATGAATATACGACCAAAGTCGTGACATAATCTCATGACTCTTGTCAACGATCTAGTACATCTCTCCTATTCCTCTGTTCCAAATTATTCGGAATTAATGATTGGAGTTCCCACCGATTATAAGGAGATTAGAACGCTTCGAGATCTGCTTGCTATAAATTATAAATCACCCTCGATTGAACAACAGATTAGAGGTAATCTCGTTTCCAAGATTGAGAGCGGTCAGAATCCATATCGAGGCATCATTGGATATGATGATGATGTTATTCCAGCATTAAATAGGGCGTTATTGTCTGGACATGATCTACTTCTCGTGGGGCAGATTGGTCAGGCTAAGACAAAGATTGCCGAATCCATTGCAAAGAATCTATTGTCCTCCGTCCCCATTGTCAGAGGTTCTCTTACTAACGACATACCAGTTACAATTCCCGAAGATGAATTAATTGCAATGTTAAATGACACTTACATCAGTAGGAGTTCGCCAGAATTTTGTGTTTCAAAAGAGTGCGAAACTATAGTAAGAAATCATAAATTGGATACGAGAATTGAATGGATTGATGGTCAGAGTCGGTATCGCTATATTCTTGCTACGCCAGATATATCTGTGAAGGATCTGGTAGGACAGATCGATGCCATAAAGATCGCAAAAAAAGGTGTAGAAATATACGATATAGAATCGTACTCTGCGGGGCAATTGCTTCAGGCTAGACACGGACTCTTATGTCTCGATGAGCTTCCAGTACTCGATCCTAGAAAACAAGTAGCATTACTCAGTGTCCTTCAAGAAGGAAAATTTACGACAGGTTCGTATCCTATTATCTTCAGACCGGATGTGAAGGTTGTTGCTACTGCTAATCCTATTGATTATACTCATTCTGGCAAAATAATCGAACCACTCTATGATAGGCTAAAGAGTCATATAAGGACACACTACCCAAAGCATATTTCCCATGAGATGCTGATAATGTCACAAGAAGTAAAAATATCTGCTGTGAGGAATGCTTTCCTTCCCGTTCATATAGTAAAGACAATGGCAAAAATAGCTCAGATTGCCAGAGAACATTCTGACATCGATCAAGACAGGGGGGTTAGCGTAAGAATGGGGATTCATTCGCTTGAGCTTTTAATCGGAGAGGCCGAACGGACAAGGTCAATAAAGTATAAAGTCGCTGCTGTCCCGAGGTTTTGCGATTTTCATAGCATTCATCAGTCATCAAAATTCGAACTTTTAGAAATAGAGGACACGTATGCGAATCGTTTCAGAACATTAGACCTCATAATTGCAGATGCCATTAAGCATGTGTCCAGTGAGTATATACACCAAATACCGACAGCAGACATTTACAGAGTAAAGAATGAGTTTACTGGTGACAAGACCTTTGAAGTGTCTCAGAGTTCAGTTGGTCAAAAGAAAATCAATTCGGTCGGTTATGACTTTCAGTTAGCTAAATTTCCAGTACTGAGGGAAATTGTAACTAAGTTATATGGAATAATTCAAGCAGAACAAGAAGAATTTGTAAAAGATGCTAAAATGCATGAAATCGCTGTCAACGACCTTGTTCTATCTCAGAAAGTGGTAAGTGAATTCACTGCATCGATTATTGAAGTAGTCTTGGAAGGTCTCAGGTGGACCGAGCCTCCAATCTTGGATAAAAAGGATAGTTCATATGAATCAGCATGAGGCAGATTCAGACACAAGGAACTATAGCTACTTCGGTAGAAAAGACGCAACGAGCAAAAAAAAAGATCCGATCGATTCGAATAATGATCAAATCGTAAATCGATTGAAAGACAGAATACTTGATATTGTAGGCAGGGAGGTGCTGAGAGAAAAAACCCCAACTCTGCAAGAGTTAGAGTACACTCTGCAAGCGGCATTATCCCAAGAATTAAAGATGACTAGTCTCAATAAAAAAACTACTCCCCAGCCACAATATGAGGCAAATTTGAACCCAAAATTTTCTAAAAGCGGCATGAACCTCCCGATTATTGGACAATTATTTCAAAGCGGTTACATAAAAGAGGATCCAAGATGGCTCACGTTTAAGGGATTTACACAGATAGGAGGAAAGATCCTAAATGATCTCATGCAATCGCTGAAGAAGGATGGTTTTGGTCTCCATGAGAGTAGTAGTCTAGGAAATGGATCAATAATTTTGGATTCTACACGGAAGTATGAGATTGGTAACGATATCAAATTATTGAATGTACCTGTTTCATTGCTTAACGCTGTTGAAAGAATCACAAGGCATCGGACGTCTCTTACCCCTCCACTCCAAATAACATTGGATGATTTCGAAGAATATGAAACGATCAGGGACGTCCAAGTTGCGGTTGTATATTGCATCGACCTGAGTTCAACTATGAGATATTCGGCCATGTATGGTAATATGAGTAGAATTGAGGCAGCGAAGCGAGCTTTATGGGGAATCGTATTATTGAATCGAAAATTCTTTCCTATGGATTCAATATATTTAGTCGGTTTTGGGGCACTAGCCTCTAAGATCCATCCAAATGATATACCTTATCTGAAGACTTTTGAACCAGGGGCTGATCTACTCCATTATACTAACTATCAAGCAGCTTTCAGGCTCGCTAGTAAATTATTGCAAAAAAACTCTGCGTTAAATAAAAGAATTGTAATGATAACTGACGGACATCCTAGCGCATGTTTTATAGATAATAGATCGGAATACAACAAGATTATTTCCAAACGACCGCACTCATATTTTTACACACCGGAGAGCGATGTTATAGATTTCGTAAAAACCAATTTGTTTATGAATCTTGATGTAACACCAAATAAGCTAGTATATCTGTGCTATCGCTATAAGCAAGTAGATCAGTATATAGGAGAAAAAACAATTTCTGAGGCAAAAAAATGCCATCGACTAGGCATTGATATCGATACGGTCATGATAAGCGAGGAAGACTCCTTACTAGGATACGTTAACGCTTTGGAAAGGACTGTTAAAGGAAGGTCATATTATCTAAATCCGGAAAACATAGATAGAGTTTTACTAAGTGACTACTTGCATAAGAAAAAGCTAATAATGCCATAGGTTCTAATATCTATTCCAATAAAATCCGATCCATTAGTTTTTATGTAAATAATCTGTCACATTAAACGATATTTGGTTTTGAGTACAGAAGTGAATTACCTTGATTGGAATAATGCTCTACCTATCCTTAACAAGGCCCACGAAGCTGGCTTATTTTCGATTATCATCGGACCAAAGGGAACTGGTAAGACAACACTCGTGAGGAAATTTGCTTCAAATTACAGCAAAGAACTATATTCTGTAAATTTTAGCCTTCGAACTAGGGAATCGCATCTGGTTGGTACGAATACAATCGATAAAGGCGAGATTAGTTTTGTGGAGGGGATCCTCGTCAGATCTATGCGAAGTGGTGGGCTCCTTTATCTAGATGAGTTAAATGCTGCTGAAGCTGATGTGTTGCTAAGGCTTGATGAAGCCTTAGATGATAGGAGGCAACTAGTGTTAAAAGAAGCAGAGGGACAGATAATAAATGCGGATACCAATTGGTCGGTGGTTGCAACTATTAACCCATTGTCACACGTAGGAACTAAAGAGCTTCCTCCGCAGCTGCTTAGCAGATTCCCGGTGAGACTCAGACTAGAATATCCACCAGAGGATGTAGAACTTGAAATAGTTAAGCGACATGTTGACGTAGATAATACCAGGCTTGATGCGGTAAGAAATGCAATTCGACTTGCCAAGAATCTTCGTGAAGCAGCAGCAGTAGAGGAATTATATTATAGTCCTAGTTTGAGAGAGACGATTGCCTTTTCAAAGATGTTGAAGATTGGTGTTTCTGCACGAGAATCCGCGGAGGTGGTATATGCTAATGCGTATGATCAATGGGGGCAGGTCGAATATCGCAAGGTTATGGATATGATAACTTCGATATTTGGTACATAAGAAATGAGTAGTCATTTCGAAAGAAACTTGACGTTTTTGAAGATGCGAAATGATGTGCTAATTGATATTGCTACCTTTTTAGCTAGAAGATGGTCTGGTCGAGGTAAGGTGATAATAACATTAAGTCAAGACAAGATTCCGTTGGCCAAACCTGAGAAGAATCAGATCAGCCTCCCTTTCCTAGAACATTTTCCGGGTACAGATTTCCAAAAATACAGACAATGGAGAGTCGCATTATGGTACGAATCTATGCGAATGGCCTATTCTTCGAAGGTGCTAAGTTATGAGCACGCGTACGGATTTATACTCAACACTTTAGAGACCAAAAGGATCGAAATACTAGGTCTAAGATATTGGTACGGGATGCTGAATGAGCTGATATATAACGAAGCAATGTCGTGGTTAGGAAGACCGGTACTAAATACTATGTACGGGCATCAGAAGACAATCGAGGCCTTCTCTCAATATTTTTCCACTGGTTATATAAAGGGAGAGTTATTCGGAAGAGAATTTGAAAAAGTAAGGGATGCGACGGGATATGCTAACAGTATAGTTCAAGAGGCTATTGAGTTTTCTTATTCAACAGACTGGCTAGAAAAGCACATACCAAAATTGATTAAGATGCTGGAACTTAATCCACTACTTACAATTCCGATCTCCGTGCCCAGAACCAAGTTTGGCGTTTCCATGAACCAGAGCGATATCATAAAACAAGTTGAGAGAATTGTGAAAAGAAGAACTAAGCAGAAAGATGTTGAAAAGGCTTCTAAACAAATTATTGAAGGAAACGAAGTTTTAGGCGAGTTTGATACACTTGTTAAGGAAAGCAAAAGGACTGAAGTTAAGGGATTTGAAAGTTTAGAAAACTTTGGTCTGAGTATCCCTGAAAAAATGGATATTGATGAGAGCTTTCTGTATGATCCAGTGCTTATCCAAAAAATAAAATCGAAATTTAGAGATTGGAAGACTGGATGGCTAGAAAGACATGACTATACAGGCGAAGAGTTTGATCCAGAGGTTTACGTTGAAAGGCTTCCCAAGCCATTCTTGGCCGATTTTAAGATGTCCATTAAAACCAGGATCGCAATTTTACTCGATCACTCTAGTAGTATACAGGATGTCGAGCTAAAGTACAAACAAGCTACGGTAGCGCTTTGCGAAGCGCTATCTTATTTGAATATTAAATTTTCAGTATATGCATTTAGTACGGAAGCTCGACAAGTAAAATGCTGGATAATTAAACCTGTCGCATTAAGATGGTCGAGTATTTGCGCACGTCGCCTAGCTCAAATCAAGGCTAGCGGGGGTACTCCACTGGCCGAAATTTATGCCCTGCTTCAACCAACGATTAATCTTTTCAAGCCAGATATACTTGTTACACTAACTGATGGTGAACCTTCAGATTATGACGCTGTGCGGGCTATGGTCTTGTCCTATAAGGAGTCTGGTATACACATGGTTGCACTTGGATTAGGCAGGAATCTTCAAGACTCTATTAACGTTGGACAGAACTTGAGATATTTAAATTATGAAAAGAGCCTGGCCGCCAGCAGATTAGAAGATATACCACAAAAAGTGATAAACCTGCTTCGCCACTGATTAAATCAAAAGGTCTTTATCAATTTTCTTCCAATCGTTTAGGAACAAATCGAGTCCATTTTGAGTAAGTGGATGCTTTATCATTTTTCCTAATATGTCAGGAGGAAGGGTTACTACGTCTGCGCCAATCTTCGCCGCCTCTATTACGTGTAATGGATGTCGTATGCTTGCAACAAGAGTCTGAGCATCATACTGATAGTTTCTAAAAATCTGAACTATCTCCCTAATGAGGATCATTCCCTCTTGTCCTATGTCATCTAGCCGTCCTATGAATGGACTCACATAGGAAGCTCCTGCCTTTGCGGCCAAAATAGCCTGATTCGTTGAAAATATTAAAGTTACATTTGTCGGAATTCCGTCATCTCTTAGTCTTTTGACTGCTATCAATCCTTCAGGAATCATTGGTATCTTGACAACAACATTTTTACCATACTTTACCAATTTGTGGGCTTCTGTTATCATCTCTTCAGATTTTGTTCCAATTACCTCCAAGCTTACTGGTCCTTTAATTAATTCGACTATCTCTCGCATAACCGAATCTGGGCTTTGTTTTTCCTTGTAAAGGAGACTAGGATTCGTGGTAATTCCATCTACAATTCCCATATCGTTGTAGGCCCTTATTGATGCTAAATTAGCAGTATCTAAAAATATCTTCATTTTCTATCCATTCTCCTAGATTGGAGTACCGTGTCTACTATTTTCTTTACGCTTAAACCATATTTTTCAAATAAACTGCCAATCTCGTCATCCCTTGCCGATTCTCCGAATGTATCCAACACGCCTAATCTTTTCACAAGGACCGGATATGAGTCAGATGTCACCTCAGCGATTGCTCCGCCCATGCCACCCAATATGTTGTGCTCTTCTATAGTAACAATTCTACCAGTTTCCCTCGAACATTTTTCTATTAATCCTTTGTCTATCGGTTTAATTGAATACATGTCTACTACCCTGCAATTAAGGCCATGACTATGCTCCAATAGGTCAGCTGCCTCTAATGCACTTGTAACCATAAGACCGCAAGCCATTATAGTCGCATCCTTGCCATCTCTTAGGACATTCCCTTTTCCGATTTCGAAGATCGTGTCATCCTCCGCATAAATTACCTTCCCAGATGGTCTTGCTAACCGCATATAAAACGGGCCAGTTGTTTTGACGATCTTTCTTATAAGGTATCTGACTGCAATTGCATCTGCAGGTACTATGACCCTCATATTAGGTATCGTCCGCATTATTGATATGTCCTCGATCTGTTGATGTGAAGCGCCATCCGGTCCTACGGACAGACCAGCGTGAGAAACAATGAGTTTGACGTTAAGATTGGGATAACATATGGCGTTGCGAATCTGATCAAGACAGCGGCCTGGAAGGAAAGCGGCGTAGGTACTGGCAATTGCTATCTTACCTGCAACCGCTAGTCCAGCTGCAATAGAAACAAGATTTGCTTCTGCTATCCCAATATTAAACATCCTCTCGGGAAATCTATCTCCAAATTTTTTTGTCTTCAGCGAGTCAGTAGTGTCTGCACCCACGCAGACAAGATCAGCATAGGTGGTTCCTAATTCAACGAGTGTCTGTCCAAATGCCTCTCTCATATCCGCGACTTTTCTTTCATTACTTAATAGCATGGATTTCCTCCTCTATTCCTAATTCACTTGCAAAAGGAATCAATATATGTTTACGTGCCTTCAACCAGTCTAATCTAGTTCCTATCTGCGTTGCATTTTCCAGTAATGTTCTTTCTAATGCGACGTTTGCTGTATGTTTTAACTGAATGATCGCTCCGTTGATATCTGAGCTACCATATACTGCGCTCCCCGCAACCATAATTCTGGCACCTGCATCATAAACATCTCGAAGTGTCATAGAATCGATTCCTCCGTCGGCCTCCAGATAACCAATGAAATTGTGTTCCCGAAGCTCCTGATTTATTGTCCTCATCTTGCCTAACACATCTGGTATGAATTTCTGGCCAGCAGAACCCGGATTTACCGACATTACAATTATTACATCTATTTCTGGTAGATGATCATAGAGCCAACCAGGGATGTTTGTAGATGGATTTATTGCTATCCCTGGACTGATCCCATTCTTGAGCAATTCAGAAGTAATTTTCGAAAACGATTCCTCTGTACAAGTCTCGGCATGAACTGTGATTATGTCACATCGAGCGTCTATATATTCTTGAATATGATCAACCGGTTCTTCGATCATGAGATGAGCATCAAATGGCAAGCTGGTAATGGGCCTTAATTTTCTGATGGTATCAGCAAAAAATGTCACGTTAGGTACAAATTTGCCATCCATGACGTCTAAGTGAATCATATCTGCACCACCGCGTTCTGCAATTCTTATTTTTTCCTCATAGTTCTCACGCTTGCCAGCGATGATAGAAGGGGCAATTAGAAATTCGCTTTGTAACTCTTGCATGAGGATCGGAATGTGCTTCTTCGGAGGCGCCTTTCCATGCCACTGTGGGCTATTAGTCATATGCTTAATTCCATATCCCTTGATAGTGTTAGCAATAATGATTGTAGGCTTGTCTTTAGCCTCATAAGCTTTGTTGATGGCTTCGATAAGTTGTTCGATTTTATGGCCATTCACCTCAATAACATTCCAATTGAACGCAACCCACTTGTCACGAACTGGGTCTAGAGGCATTATGTCTTCGGTAAATCCATCTTGTTGTATTCTATTTCGGTCCAGTATGGCAGTTAAGTTGTCTAGCTTGAACTTTGATGCCGCCATGGCTGCTTCCCATATCTGACCCTCGTTTGATTCTCCATCACCAATGAGAGTAAAAATGTGGTTTTTTTTCCCGTCAAGCCTAGTTGCCAAGGCAATCCCTAGGGACACGGACAAGCCAATTCCTTCTGAACCTCCAGAATATTCAGTGCCTGGAACACTATGCTTTTCTTGTTCTTTTGAATATCTAACAGGATGTCCTTGTAGTCTGGCTCCAAGCTTGCGCAAAGTGTCAATTTCGCTTGTTGGAAAATACCCCGAAATAGCAAGTGTTGCAAAGAATCCTGGAGCAGAATGAGCTTTAGAATTTATGAAGTAGTCCCTTTCGCTCCACTGAGGTTTGAGAGGATCGTGCTTCATTTTTCGAAAGTACAGCCCTCCCATAATTTCGGCAGCTGAAAATGATGCGCCAGGATGGCCGGATCCAGCTTCTGCGATGCCCCGAATTGCCAACATGCGGACATCGCGAATTTGATGCTTCAAATTAAGATAACGCATCCTTAGACCCATTTCATAACAAACCTGCCCAACATTTCCTTCAATTGCATACACCGAAATGCCACAACATGGAAGATAAAAAGATATGGCTTTGCTATAGCATCTCTAATCGAAGGTCTAGTTTTGGGTAAGCGATTTTTATTTTACTCTGGTTGAATGTAGCTTAATTTCGTAGACAGATTCGTCAGAAGTTGATACAATCTTCCGACTATCCTATATGCCAAAGCATTTAACGAGTTAAAAAGCTTAGTTAAATTCCACGGTGTAGAATAGTTTAAAATAAAGTATACAATCAACCATCATCTTATGATCCGAATCAATCTCGAAAAAACCAAGCCTGATACGAAACAAACTCAAATTCTGGTTTTGGGCCTGTTTGAAGGAGAACCAGAATCGCTATTAAAGAGATTGGAGAATAGTCTATTATCACTAATCAAGGAAATTCTAGAAAACGGTGAATTTGCAGGTACTTTCGGGTCTAGTTACTTGTTACCTACCTTTGGAAAGATCGGCCCAAATAGGATCATGCTAATTGGATTAGGGAGGAAAGAAGCGTATTCTAAAGAAATTGCAAGAATTATTTCTGGAAAGATATCTGTCAAGGTACAAGAGCTTGGACTAGGTGAATTCACTCTCGTACCGTTTTCTAAACTAGACGAAGACCTTGCAGAGGCAATTTATGAGGGTATTTCCTTGTCAACATACAAATTCAGCAAGTATAAATCTGTGGCCTCCAAGTCGCCTGAACTCAAGGATGTAACAATATTGATTGACTCAGATTATCCGGGAATCCAAGAAGTCTTGGATAGATCAAGTTTAATCGTTGAGGCTGTAAACTTTTCACGCGATCTATGTAATCTTCCTCCGAATGATTGTCCACCGTCAGAATTGGCAAAGGTGGCAATGGCACTAACAGATGACTACAATTTGAAGGTTAGAGTGATTGAGCGCTATGAAATGGAATCGCTCGGCTTGAATGGAATCATCTCAGTCGGAAAGGGAAGTAGCAATCAATCAAAGCTGATTATAGTTGAATATCACGGTGCGCCAGAAAATCACAAACCCTATCTTTTCGTAGGTAAGGCTGTCACTTTCGATACTGGTGGTATATCCTTGAAGCCTGGAGAAAAAATGGATGAAATGAAGTTTGACAAGTCCGGTGGTTGTATCGTACTGGCAGTCATTAGGGCTGCAGCAGCATTGCATCTGCCCCTGAATATCGTAGCAATGGTACCGTCGGTAGAAAATATGCCGTCAGGTAGCTCCTATAGACCTGGTGATATTATCAGGATGTACAACGGAAAAACCGTAGAGGTGGCTAATACTGATGCTGAGGGTAGGATTATCTTGGCTGACAGCTTAGCATTCGGAATTAGAACATATGATCCCAAAGGAATTATCGACGTTGCAACCTTAACCGGTGCAGCGATTATCGCATTAGGAGCAAATGTCGCCGCTGCTATCGGCAATAATGTGTCTCTTATGGATAAATTGAAGAAAGTCTCTGAAAAGACAGGTGAAAAATTATGGGAGCTCCCATTATTTGAAGAATTTCATGATCAAATCAAAAGCACTGTAGCAGATATCAGGAATATTGGCGGAAGACAAGGAGGAGCAATCACCGCTGCTGCATTTTTAGCTAATTTTGTTGCAGATAAGCCATGGATCCACTTAGATATTGCCGGCACGGCATGGACGCAGGATGGAACCTATGAGCGGAGTTATATTCCAAAAGGCGCGACAGGATATGGGGTCAGAACGTTGGTAAAACTCTTGCAAGATGACTCTCACAAGAGTTGACAATATACAGGTAAAGCAGATAATAAAGCAAATCGAGAGCTATTGGAATCTTTGAACTTTACCTAATCACTGTCCAAATTTAGCATAACGATGACAAGATAGCCAATACAAACAATAGAATTGTCATGAAAGATGGCGACATGCTCTTCCTTTGTATATAACTAATAGTTAGATTGAGCTATATGCCTATTATCAAGCTTTATATCAAAATATTGTCTAATCCCAGAGGTGATCTGAAATTCCATTATTTTCATTGGATGGCCTTGTGCGGGAATTAACTGAGTTGGGTGTGATTTGCAGACGAGGAGATATTGAGCACGATGTCGAGCCTGAAAGACGGTCCTATTTCGAGAGATGGTTATCAAACAGGGACGGTTTTGTTAAATTCATTTCCGCAAATATCGACTATATTGGGATAGAGGAGGTAATGCGGATGGGAGCGTTCTTCGACGTGCACTGTCTAATCGAAAACCAATCGGTCAGTGAAAATGACGATAATTCTCATACGCTCTTTCAGGCTACTCCTTACTTTACGCTGCGAAATGGTATCTTGGAATCATTGGGATGGAGCGGAGGAGTTCTGGCAGGTATTCTCTCAAAGGATCAGCTTTTGAATGAGTATTTTCGAAGGAGCATAATGGAAGAGCAAACACGGAAGATTTCGGTCAGGGTAGCCAATTATGCATGTCTTATTCAAACTCGAATATGGGAATACCATGAATTGGTTTCCATATTCGATATCCTAGATAGAATAGCATTAAATATCAACAACTTAGCCGAGCAGATCCATTTAGGAGAAAACATTTAATGTTTAGGGATTAATATTTGACGCCAATCTCCTCGGTAATGCCGCCGGTATCTAAAACTCTAGTGTTTCCGTCAAATGTATTTCACCAATCCAAAACTTTGACATTATCTAGATCAGTATGTTAAGGGATGCCAGCACTGCTGATTCCCAACCGCTCACGCAGGTAAGTAACACAGCAGCGACAAAAGGTTTGACTTCCGGGTTCGGAATGGGTCCGGGTCGCACCCTCTTGCTATGGCCGGCTTGTTATTTCGTATGATAAAGGGCAATTTAACCTTATGGCTAATGTAATGATACAAGACAGATAATTATCTTCTACTTTAGAATTGAATATGATCAATATGAATAGTGAGATAGTGAAATTTGATACATCCTAATTCCGTAGTTTGAATTATTCAGTAATGAATATCAAATTTCAACACAAATATATGAATTATATCATGTAAAGTAATATTATTTAGAATGGATTATTGTAAGACGAATAATTATTAGTACAGAACGCATATAATGTACAAATGTTCAATTAGCATAGTTGGGAGATTCAAAATCATCCACACATCGAGTAGCTGTTCTTGATCAAGAACTATGTCAGCCAAAGAAGTGTGGCCTTGAATGCATTATCTATTGCCCAGTAAACAAAACTGGGGGCGAATGCATTGTTCAAAGCCCAGAAGATGGCAAGGCGGTTATCTCGGAAGAGTTATGTACTGGTTGTGGAATATGTATCAAAAAATGTCCTTTTGACGCAATAGTTATTGTTAATCTTGCAAAGGAATTAGGCGAGGATAAGATTCATCAGTTTGGAATAAACACTTTCAGACTTTATCGTCTCCCCTCATTGAGGAAAGGCTCTGTGGTGGGTCTTTTAGGAAGGAATGGAATGGGAAAGACCACCATTGTAGATATTTTAGCTGGAAACACTAAACCAAATTTTGGACAGTACGATAAGGAACTTGCATGGGACGAAGTATTGAAAAAATTTCAGGGGACAGAGCTCAAGTCTCATTTTGAAAAAATCGCCAGTGGTGAATTGCTTGTCTCTATTAAGCCCCAACACGTATATATGATTCCGAAAGCTTTCAAGGGAACTGCTAGAGATCTTTTACAAAAATACAATGAACGCGACGTGCTGGATGATCTCGTAACAAGTTTAGATCTAAAATACGCTCTGAATCGAAACGTTACCGAGCTAAGCGGAGGAGAACTACAGCGATTGGCGGTAGCAATAGCTGCCAGCAAAGAGTCAGACTATTACTTTTTTGACGAACCTTCCTCCTACAATGATGTATATCAACGGCTTTCCGTTGCTAGGGTCATACGAGACCTTGCAAAATCAGGGAAGAGTGTCATGGTCGTAGAACACGATATTACTCTCCTCGACTATCTTTCTGATTATATCCACATTCTTTATGGTGAACCAGGTGCTTATGGAATAACTTCTGTACTGCAAAGCACCAAAGTGGGTATTAACAACTTTCTAGATGGCTTCCTTCCCAGTGAGAATGTGCGATTTCGACAAAAAGCATTCAGATTCGAAACAACTACTACTACTGACGATATGGTGCTAGATGTTCCCGTAGCAAGATATACCAGTATATATAAAAGCTTTCCTTCTTTTAAATTGAAAGTTGCTGATGGACAAATTAGAAAGGGTGAAGTAGTTGGAATTGTAGGTGCAAACGCGCTTGGCAAAACTACGTTTATGAAGATGCTCGCGGGGGTCGATAAACCCGATTCCGGTAACTTGCAAATAGGTGCAAAAATTTCTTATAAACCACAGTATCTGAGCCAAGAGTATGATGGATCTGTTAAATCTATTCTTTCGGTAGGGTATGAAAATGATATTGAGGGATCTCTAATAGAGGAACAAATTTTATTTCCGATGGGATTGAAGAAGCTATATGAAAAAACAGTAAAGAAGCTCAGTGGAGGAGAATTACAAAAAGTAGCTGTTGCCGCATGTCTTGTGAGAAATGCTGATATCTACGCTCTTGATGAGCCTTCTGCATTTTTGGATGTCGAGGATAGGATTGCGTTAGCAAAATTAATTCAAAGATATGTTAGAGCAAATGAAAAGTCAGCAATAATAATAGATCATGATGTCCAACTAATTGATCTCATGGCCGATTCACTTATTATTTTCGAAGGAATTCCAGGACTTAGAGGTGAAGCTAGTCCACCACTTTCGAAGGAAGTTGGAATGAATCGATTTCTCAGGGCCTTATCAATAACATATCGAAGAGATGAAAGCACGGGTAGGCCAAGGGTCAACAAGGATGACAGTAGGTTGGATCGATCTCAAAAAGAGTCTGGCAATTATTATTATCTAAAAAATAGATAGGTAATTCTAGATGACTCGTATGTTAAAGGGCATCTTGAGTCAGTCATTGGCAGCAGAAGAAGCAGAGTGCGTTTGTTCTTCATTTGATATAATCGGAAATGCAGTAATTATAAAAATACCTGAAGCACTTATTCCAAAAAGAAGTTTGATTGGAAAAACTATACTAGACGAGATTAAACATGTGAAATCGGTATTTGCGCAAGTTTCTTCAGTTAAGGGAGACTATCGGCTACGTGGGTTGGAACATATCGCAGGTGAAAAGAATACTCTAGTAGAGTATAAAGAGCACGGATGCAAGTTCAAGGTGGACCTAAACAACACTTACTTTTCGCCAAGGTTATCGACCGAGAGATTGAGAATTGCCAATCTGGTGTCAGACTACGAGGTGGTGACAAATATGTTCGCAGGGGTAGGGACGTATTCCATCATAATAGCAAAGATGCATCGCAATTGCAAAGTTTTTAATATTGATATGAATCCCGTTGCGGTAGATCTGAGTAATTATAATTCGAGTTTAAATGGAGTAGAGTCAAGAGTAATCTCTATGCTCGGCGATGCAAGTGACATAATTCATACAAAAATTCGATTACAAGCAGATAGAGTATTGATGCCATTACCCGAGAAAGCGTTCGAATTTGCAGACTCTGCAGTACAAGCGCTCAAAGATGATGGAGGCATTATTCATTATTTTGCGCACATCAAGGCATCAGGCAAGAAAAATGCTCTGGAGCAGAGTTTGCTTGACGCCAAATCAGCGTTTTCAAGTTATGATATCAAGATTCAATTTAGTAGAGTAGTTAGAGAAGTTGGTCCCAGATTGTACCAAGTTGTGACTGACATTTACGTTGGCAAGTAGTACTATTCTTTATCAGCTACTGAGGTCGTAGTCATTGTATATCCTATCCACGCTACAACAGAAACAACTGCGCCGACTGCAGCTATAATTGTAATCTTGATAAGCAAAATATCCCACTGTGTAGCCAAAATCAAATATAGATATACTATGAACCCAACAATAGATATGCCTAAGGTTGATAGACCTGTGACTTTGGTACGTATAGGATTGGGTTTCATGAATACTGGATGACCGTTTATTTTGCATTCAATTGAATTCTAAAGCCATCAAAAATGCATCTTCTCCATCCCTATAGTATGAGCGAAGTTTCGATTTAGTTTGAAAGCCAAGATTTTCGTACATTATTATGGCCGGCTTATTGCTGAGACGCACCTCTAGATAGATTTCATCACATCTTCGATTGATGATTCCATTTATACCTTCAAGCATTAACGCCTTACCAAGTCCCTTTGAACGATGTGCCTCGAGAACAGCCACTGAAACCACGTGACCTTTCTTCACGAACCCTAGTTTTCTGAAGTTGGAAAATCCGTACTCAATCTTACACATTATATATCCAACTATCTTGTCTTCCAATTCTGCAACGATGAATGACTCTGGCAGCTCTCTTAGCGTTGATTCAAAGAAGTAATCAGAATAGTGCTCAGGAAGGGTTTCAAGGTTAACGTTGACTACCGGTTCTAAATCTTTCATTTCACAACGACGTAGTAGATATTCCTGAACTCTCCTGAGGGTTGATTGCAAAGTAATGAGCTTATGACAGAACAAATTATTTAACCTTACCAGACTAGCTGTTTATGACGGTTATACCTATAACTTGATTTACAGATTCTTTGTTACGTCTTCCTTACTTTTGAATCTAGACATAAGAAATGGCTGATCTAGTTTCAGGAGATTTGCCAAAATCAAACAGACAATCAATCCCCACAGGAATCCACCAATGATATCTGATACATAGTGCTGCATCAGGTATAGCCTTGCGAATCCATTTATTATAGGAAAAAGCCAGATTAAGAGGCCCCCGATTACTGATCGTCTATATATTATAAAGCCGACGATGAAAGCCAATGCCGTAGTAACTGCTACATGATTTGAAGGATAGGAAAAATCTCTGGCAGACGGAGAAAAGCTGTCATCCTCCAATGCGAAATACTTTGGAATGTAGATATTAGCTCTGTAAGAGAACGAAGGAGAGTGACGATCAAAAATGATTTTCAGATACATCGTTGATATAGAAATGACCACTATTGCCATCAAAAAAACCATACCCGCTTTTCGTGTTCGTCTGATTATTGTGAGTACTATGGCTACTAACACCAAGGAAAAGATGTCCCCCAAAGATGCTATGCCCTCCATAGTCTGGTCAAATAGTTTGTTGCCTTCTAGCGATATGAAATAATGAGCTATAGTGTTGTCAAAGGACGACACAAATCCTCTGTTGACCAAAATACTGAATATAACAAAACAAATGACTAGCAACACAAATTGCGGAGAACGGAGACCAAATAGCCAAGGAGCAGATTTCAATTTTATATTTGGCACCAGCCAGCCTTAATACTAGTTATTTCAATTTGCTTTAATTGTTTTGATTGGCGAATAAAAATTATCAATATGAATTTTATACGACTGCCAATTTCATAATTGTATTAAAGTCTACTTAGAAGCAAAATAACGGCACGCATAATGGTCGAGAATAGATATTCTGGTGCTAAAACGCCAGATTATGAAATTAAAATCAGTCCGTGTTGCGGGACGATTTTTGCAAGAATCTGGGCTTAATTAGATCGATCATATTTTATATTTTTATTCAACTATCCGAATTCAGTCCTGCCATCCATCCGACTTTCACATTCTGAATTTCATTACCAAAAAATTAGTCGGTTTTTGGATACTATCGATTCAATACAGTTTGGATTCATCTTCAATCTTCTTTGCCGATCCTGGGTCTCTATCTGCATAATACTTCACCATTCCCAGTTTTAGGACCTTCAGCGAAAGTAGTGCGCATTTTATCCTTGCAGGACCCAGGTTCATTAACCCAATGTTTTCCAAAATGTCCTCCTTTGCTATGTCTTTTATAGTAGTCAGTGGCTTGTTAATCACTTGCTCAGTTAACATAGAGGCACTTGCCTGACTAATTGCGCAGCCTCTACCTTCGAATTTGATATCCTTTATCGTATCTTCCTCTACCTTGAGATGAATATCTATTTCGTCTCCGCACAACGGGTTGCTATCATGTATGCTTATATCAGCATTGGGTAGAGTGCCTTTGTTTCTAGGGTTTCTATAATGGTCGAGAATGATCTCTCTATAAATGTCCTCACTCAAATTCTAAACAACCTCCTTGCATCATCAAGCGCATTTAAGAATATGTCCACCTCTTCTACAGTGTTATAAATATAAAAACTTGCTCTGGATGTAGCGGATAGGTCGAATTTCTCCATTAAAACTTGTGCACAATGGTGACCAGATCTGATTGCGATGCCGTGATCATCTAAAATGGTTGCAAGATCATGTGGATGAATGTCACCTAAATTAAATGAGATCACCCCTCCTTTATTTTTGGTATCTAGCGGTCCGTATAATGTTATTCCTTTTATATCCTTCATTGCATCCATAGCGTATCTTGTTAGCTCAATTTCATGATCCCTTATATTGTCCATTCCTAGACGACTCAAATAATCGATTGCTGCTGAAAAACCAATTACATCTGCAATATTCGGTGTGCCCGCCTCGAATTTATACGGAAGGTCATTGTATATCGTATCATATTTATGAACCTCCTTGATCATATCACCTCCGCTGATAAATGGTTCGAGTTTTTCAAGTATGTCTTTCTTTACATATAAAATTCCTACGCCTGTAGGACCTAACATCTTATGAGCCGAGAATACCATAAAATCACAATCTGAAGCCTGTACATCGACTGGCATATGGGGAACTGACTGCGCTGCATCGACCAATACCGGTATATTTTGGTCATGAGCCATCTTGATGATCTGCTTAATAGGTACTATTGTCCCGAGAACATTCGATACCTCGCTAATCGAAATCAACTTTGTGTTCTTATTATGCAAAACTTTCTCGCACTGATCCATATTCAAATATCCGCCTCTATCAACGTCGACATAATCCAAAGATGCTTGAGTCTGCTTACATAGAATTTGCCATGGAACTATGTTGCTATGATGTTCTAGTTCAGTTATTAGGATCCTGTCCTTCTTGTGAATATTACTATGGCCCCAAGTATGCGAAACTAGATTAATAGCTTCTGTAGCATTTCTGGTAAATATGATTTCGTCAGTTGAAGGAGAATTAATCAAGGTTGCAACTTTTTGACGTGTTGTTTCGTACGCTTGAGTTGCCTCTTCTGCCATCTGATGTACTGCCCTGTGAATATTTGAATTATAATTCATATAGTAGTCTCGAATTGCATCAATTACGGACAAAGGCTTTTGAGTTGTAGCTGCGTTATCAAAGTATACCAATGGTCTGCCTTTTATTTTTCGACAGAGTATAGGGAAGTCCTTTCTAATTCTATCGACATTTAGAGCTCCTTTTTGCATCAAACCATGATTCACTTATATGAAGACAGGTTCAGTATTGGTAGCGTGATATTTAAATTAGATTTCTGAACTCGTGACACACCAAGATTGTATGGATTAGGTACACTGGCCATAGAGTAATATTTATCATTTATAAAGCCAGCATCGGACAAATCCAGTTTCTACCATGACCTGAGGAGGATCTTTTTCACATAATTCCTTGGCGAATGGACATCGAGAAATGAATTTACATCCGGCAGGTGGCTCACGCATATTTGGGGGACTTCCGCCTATAAATTGCAAGTCCTTATTGACTGAATGAAGCCTAGGTACAGAAGCTATTAAGGCCTGAGTATAAGGATGTTTGGGACTAGTGTAAATATCCTTCGAGCTACCAAATTCTACCAACTGTCCAGCATACATTATTCCAATCTTGTCAGCAAATTCTAAAATCAGATTAAGGTCGTGTGTAATAAGCATGACAGTCAAACCACGCTCTCTTCTAAGTGTTTTGAGCAGTTCAATTATTTGAGCCTGAACTAATACGTCTAGTGCGGTAGTTGGTTCATCCGCAATTACTATCTCTGGATCAAGTAAGAGAGCCATAGCTATTACCACCCGCTGTTTCATGCCGCCACTTAATTCATGGGGATATCTAGAGACAACCGAAGGATCTAGACCGACTTGCTTCAACGAATTAGATATTAGTGACTCATGCTTAGTATTGCTCTTGTGTTCCTTGACGATCTCATTCATTTGGCTTCCTATAGTATAAACCGGATCTAACGTGTTCATAGCTCCCTGAAACACCATGGCAATTTTTTTCCACCGTATGGTCTTGTCGAATAGTTCATCTGATAACATGGAAATATTCTGTCCATTTAGTATAATCTCGCCACCCAAGATTTTACCTGGCGGTTGTAGTGATCTTAATAATGCCAAACCAAGAGTACTCTTGCCAGATGCTGTTTCTCCAGCTATACCAAAAGATTCATTGCCCATGATTTCAAAGCTAACGTTATCCACCGCCTTGATGATTCCTTGCTTTGTGATATAATGTGCCTTAAGTGAATCAACGATCAGTTTGCTTTTCTGAGGCATTGTTGCTGTTAACACAATGCATACCAATAACTGATAATAAATGATGCGAGTCAAACAAAGGTATTTTGAGTTCCAAAACATGAAACCGAATATTGCAAGGTGTTGCGTTTGCAATCGCTTTAATTTAATTGATTACTACTAGGTTTCTAACACAATCAGGAACGACGTATCTATATAATAGGTTATATTACAGAAAAATCTCAAGTATTATAGTTCTATGATGAGTGATTGCTTTGAAAACGCCCATATGTTCGTTTGATGCAAAGACGGGAGTTCTATGTGCTAAATGTGAGTCAAGAGTCGATTCAGGACAGCTAAAATCCTCTGACGTCGAGGGAGCAATGAAACTTGCCAAACTCGCCGAACATGACCAAAATATTAATCAGTTCACATTGTTAGGTGCGACCAAAGTGGATGATATTTTTGTACTAATAATGAAAAGTCCGGATATAGTTGTTATTCGAGGAAATTCCAACATCGCAAAAAAGATCAAAACGGAATTTCAATCAAGAGTATGGTTTGTGGAAGGAGATTCAAGTGATAGAAAGTTTATTGAGAATTTGTTCTTTCCAGCTAAGGTCCTAAATGTAAACTTGATCTGGCTACCAGATGGAAACAAAGTCACAAAAGTAATAGTCGAACAGAACTGTAACGCGGGATCTCAATTGGATTCAAAGAACATCCAAGAGATAGCAAAGACTGTGAAAAACATGGAATTGGTAATCGAAGTTAAAAACTCTAACATCGGAGTGTGAAAGTTATGGTTGGTGGAGATGATCGTATTCATAGATCACACTATGCCTATCAAATCGACAAGAGCCTTGTAGGGAAAATGGTCCGTATTGCAGGCTGGGTAGAAGAGATCCGCGATATAGGGAAATTGGTCTTCTTACTCATTAGAGACGTCAGTGGACTTGTACAGACAGTCATCACGGGTAAGCATTTACAAGCTCTGAAAGATTTGACTAGACACAGCATTGTGGTTATTTCCGGCACTATTCAGACTGGAAAAGCAAAGGACTTTGATGTCGAGGTTAAGGTTGATCAAATTGAAATTATTTCGAGGGCAATCCAGCCACTACCGTTAGATCCTGCCAATAGGATTGAATCAGCATTAGATAAGAGGATAGATTCAAGGGCATTAGACCTAAGAAATCCTAGAATTTATGAATTATTTCGTTTGAAATCCTCTGTAACGCACGTGATTAGGTCGGTGTTGCAATCTGAACGATTTATAGAAGTTCTAACCCCAAAAATCATCGGAGCTGCAAGTGAGGGAGGTGCAAATTTGTTTTCAGTAAATTACTTTGATACCAAAGCTTTTCTAGCCCAAAGTCCACAGCTCTATAAAGAACAGCTAATTTTAGCAATGGATAGAGTATTTGAAATTGCACCATATTTTAGAGCTGAGAAATCACATACCGTAAGACACTTGAGCGAATTCGTCAGTGTTGATATCGAGGCAGCATTCCTAGATTCTAAAGATGTAATGGACTTGGCTGAAAAAGTGTTGTTAACTGTTCTAGATCAATTGATTGTATCTGCAGAAGGGGGGTCTGTATCCCTAAATAAAGAATCAATTCTCGAATTGAGGAGACCAAGAATCGAAAGATACTCGTACAAACATTGCGTTGATACACTGAATCATGAAGGCGAGCAGATAGTGTACGGCGAGGATCTTTCTGATTCTGCGCTAAGAAAACTCGGCCAAATTTATAAGGGATTTTACTTTATTACAGATTGGCCTTTAAAGCTCAAACCATTCTACATACATGAGAATGAGAGTGATCCATTTCTTTCGGAATCATTTGACTTGCAGTTTGGATACCTGGAATTGATATCTGGAGGAAGAAGACATCACGATAGTTGCAAATTGCGTCAAAGAATTATAGATCAAGGATTAGATCCATCTAGGTTTGAGGATCATCTGAGAGTATACGAATGGGGGATGCCTCCGCATTCGGGATGGGGCTTGGGTCTAGATAGATTGATGATGGTATTAACAAACATGCAAAACATTAGAGAGGTAGTCCTCTACCCTAGAGATACTCAACGACTATATCCTTAAGATCGTTCAATCTCGACCTCTTCCAAATACTCGGTAAGAATGAATGCTCTAAATTCGTACGTGATGCTAGAACAGATAAGCCATACGATAGGATTAATTTTCATGAATTTAAGATCAGTAGAGGATGGGATTGGTTTTGAAGGGTGTGAATGAAATATGCTGACTACTTGCAGTCCATCAGCTTCGGCTTTTTCATATAGGTCGATTAGTTCCATCTCGTCTATGCTGAAGGATACAATAGACTTCTCTGCATTTCTGGCCACTAAAATTTCTTGGACTCTTACTTCCCTGTAAGTTTCCTTCTCTTTGATTTTACCAGCTAACAATGCACAGGACTCGTTGGGCAGAGACAAATTTGCAATGTCTACCAATTGCGCTAGCTGGGTTTGGCTAATTTGTATTCTTGTTTTCACTCAGCTTATCTTGTAGGTTGATCAAAGACTTAAATAGATTGCATAAATCAAAAGAATTGCTATTTGTAATTTCGCAGATTTCCAGATGAAATCTGCAGTCATGAGGCTCAAGATTTGACGGTAAATTTTGCCTTCATAAATGGATGAATCGTGCAAAAGTAATCATATTCACTAGGTTTTAACTTGGAAATGTCTATGGTAAACGTCTTCTTAGGCATGATGATGGAAGAATCGAATGTTTTTCCTTGATCCTTGGAGCTAGTTACTGTGTGGGGAACATTGTCGTTATTTGTCCAAACTATCCCAGAATTCTTTGTTACTATAAGAGTATTAGGTTTATAATTTGGATTTCCCTTTGCTGAGGCGCCCGGTAATATAGAAATATTTGATATCACAGTACCTTTTTTCAATTCTACTGCTTTTAGTGTGCTAGGCCCAGCCTGTGCGGAATTTGTGGAATTTTGATTTTGGGCAGGAGCTTTTGGGGTTACCAATCCGAAGGCGTAAAAGGTGATACCTCCTACTACTGCTGCTGAAATGAACATTACAGTCAAGGCTTTGATGTAAGGTGTCCTCTTGGCTGAAGCAACCGCAATGACTGTACCTGGTATACCTATTATCATCATCAATCCAATATATGCAAAAATACTTGGAACTTGAGTACTCACGGTAACTGCAGCAGCAACACCGAAAGTCACCAGAAATCCTAATGTAATCAGAGTAGCAGATTTAGCTCTACGCGACGACGGAAATCCATCCTTGAAAAGCCCAGCTGCAAGAAAGATCATCCCGATTAGCATAGTTAAGAGAGAGACTGCATGCATACCTTCCACGAATGTCTTTGCGATCCCAGCAAGTGAAATTCCTACTCCCACTATACCAATCGAAGTCAAACCGATACCGGGAGTAAGAAGATCCCAATCAGTCATACTAGTATAGTCTGGTGGGGGAGTCTTCACATAATTAATCTTTTCCCGAAAGGTCAAATAATCTAGTCTTGTGGTCCTAACGAATAACACTTAAAATTAGGGGTAAATGTTCTGGTTTGTATGGCGGCCAGGAAGAATACTTCAAGAAAGAGAAGACTTCTAAGAAAGACTAAACAGAACAGGCCAGTGCCCGCGTGGGTTATAATAAGAACCCACAGGCATGTACGGACTAATCCGAAACGTAGATTATGGCGTAGAACAGATGTAAATGTTGGATAAGGGATGAATGAGTTAGATGTCTAGTTCTGAAGAAAGCGAAAGTCGTGTATATACAATTAATTTGGGCAAGGCCTGGATAACTCCCTCCTACAAGAGAACAGATAGGGTCATTAACATGATTAGAGAGTTTGCAATAAAGCATATGAAAACTGAAGATGTTAAACTTGATCAAGATCTGAATAGGCATGTTTGGAGTAACGGCAAGACTAATCCTCCTAGAAAAGTGCGGGTAAAGATGGTAAAAGATGAGAATGATACATTGGTCGTATCTCTATTTGAAGAGACGAAATTAGATGCTAAATCGAAGCCATTAGACTCGATACCTACCGAACAGTCGAAGCAATCCTAAAACAGTCGGCTGTTGGATGAGAGCTTTAAAACAGAATCGGGAGAAAGTTCCGAATCCACTTCGAATTGGATATTTATTTGATCAATATGCCTCCAAATTATTCTATCTTATATACATCGATCAATAGAATCTTATAGTTGAGGCTAATATAGCCAACTTATCTAAATGCTAGAACGTATAGACCGAAGGTTAACAATTATGATATCGGGGATTATCTGTCTCCTCACAGGTATTGTGGTTTTTTCTGCTTCAATTAGTCAGGCGGTTGCACAGATGGGACAAATGCAGATGCAAAATAGCAATGCAACTGCAGAAATGCGGAACATGATTTTCGGAAGTTATAAGAACTCGACTTTAGCGATCAATTTTCAACACCCGAAGGCCTGGCCAATATCAACTCAAGAAATAGGTCCGCTCACCATTGTCAAATTAAATACGACGAGACAAAGTGATATGGATATCATTCCGCCAATTATTCTTCTCTCAGTAGGAGCTTTACCACAAAATAGTAAGACATTGGATGATTTGACTCGGATCAATATGGCCGAAGCTGCGAAAACAAATAACTTTCATTTGATCGACTCAAATGCGACTAATCTTGGAGGTATTTCTGCAAAGAAAATACTCTACTCATATAGTAGCGATGATCCATCACTGACCCTACCTCTTAAATCTATGGATATTTGGACAGTAAAAAATGGGAAGAAATATACGTTTTCCTATATCGATGCCCAACGCGATTTTGATAAGCAATTGCCTGTGGTAAATAAAATTCTAGACTCAATTAAGATAAATTAATTTCGATTCCCTACTACAGTCTTGATTGCTCCAGAATACTACCACGCAATGCATTCGGAGATGCGCACTCCACTTCCACTTCAATTTCTGAACCGAGCTTGTTTTCAGCCAGCTCCTTCGACAATCCGCATTTGGCAAAAGGAATAAAAATTGGCTTGTAAGCGAAATTCCGACCGATCAATGCGTCAGTCTTTATTTCGTCGACTAAAATTCTCCCCCTCCAATTTTTCCAATTTTGATTTTGTTCATTAGATATTTTCTTAACTAGCAAGTGAAGTTTCTCGGTCCTCTTCTTTATGGCTTGAGAGTCCAATCTATCCATTTTGCTAGCGTCGGTACCAGGTCTAGCACTATATTTTGAAATGTTCACAACGTCTGGCCGAATTTCTGAAATTAACGAAAGTGTGTCCTGGAATTCAGCATCAGATTCTGATGGGAATCCCGCTATGATGTCGGTAGCTATAGTGATCCACGGTATTTCAGACCTGAGAATTCTTACAAGTCTTCTAAAAATTCCGACTGTATGACCACGTTTCATCATTTTTAATATTCTGTCATTTCCGCTCTGGACAGGTACGTGGATAAACTTGAAAATTTTTTTATCCTGTTTAAAAATCTTGACTAGCTTTTCTTCCATACTTGGAATATACATCGGGTTCATCATTCCAACTCTTATCTTAAAGTTAGCATCGATGTTCATGCATGAATTCAATAGATCGACCAAGTCAAGTTCTATGTCTCTTCCATAACATCCATTGTCAGTAGAGGATAGCCATACTTCCTTGCAACCTTCTGACAGGTCTTGCTTTATCTGTCTGATTATATCGCCGATTCGATAGCTCATCAATCGACCTCTCGCGATCTTAGTTTGGCAAAAACTGCATTCACTTAGGCAGCCCGTTGAAATTTCAACTATGGAAACTACTTTGTTCAATCGAACTCTAGGCAGATTGACTTTAGGTACTACCGAATCCTCAAGCGCTATGATTGCTTTATTTCGTAGCGCCGATCTTACGACATGAACAGTCCTATCGAGGGAATTAGGTCCCAAGAGCGATACTGCAGAATTAGTAGATCTAACCTTCTTACTATCTGCTTTTGCTAGACAACCTGCAACGACAACTGGTTTGCCCGAATTTGTCATCTCTCTAATTCTATGCATCATCTTATGTTCCGTAGAGTCCTTTACCGAACACGTTACAATGACACTAGCGTCTGCTTCTGACTTGCTTCCGGCAATATTAAATCCGTCAGCAATTAGTAGTCCTTTAATCATTTCTGAGTCTGCAATATTTGAGGGGCACCCATATGCTTCAATCCATATACTTCCTTTTGGATTAGAGACATTCGAAGATTCGATGGTTGCATATCTAGAACTGGACAAGTTATTATGGATTTTTATGGATTTAATAAATTCATGGTCTTTGATAAAGTATTTTTCTTTTATTATTCTTTTTGAAAGCGACAAATGTTTCTAGTTGACTTTCTCTAGTATATCAATCAATCAAATACTCTTTTGGCTCGGAAGTGATCTCTAGTGGAATCAGACACTATTTCTGGATTTAGTATGACTCAGAATTTGTACTAGGCGGAATTCCTTGAGTAATTGCGTGGAGGGCTCGATCTAGGGGTTGCCAAATCTACGAATTCGCAGTCACATTTATCATACTTTCTTATGGATCGACCACATTTCTCGCAAATCTTTATTGCAAAAAGATTTCCTTCATCCACATTGGTTAATATGAGAATGGACATGTACATATCTCTCTAGACTGATATAAAAATTTTGTACTTGTTAGTGATTAGACTAATCTATTCCAAGTTATAAGCATGACAATTGAATTTTTGTATGATCTTGATACATTATAACAAATTTGTTACTATGTCATTTTTTAGATGCTAATTATCACTCAAGGGCTAATGAGTTCTGTCTTCCGCGATAAAATACCTGATGATAGAATGCTTTGTGTGGAATCAAATAGTGCCTTTACATCGCGCTCACTGTGAGCCTCTGAGAATGCTCCCATTTTCAGAGGTAAGAAAAATATTTCATGATTCGATATTAATGCTAATTGATATCGAATCAACATATTTCTATTGGATTTGCCGACGTCAGTTGCGTCAAGAATTCTATGTGATTCACTGCTTAGAAAGTGAGTGCAGAAAAGTGATCCAACTCCTGTAATATCGACAGGAATTTTAGCTTCAGAAAAAATCTTGTTCAAGCCTTGTCTTGTCTGGTTACCAAGATTGTTTATCTTGTGATATACTGAACTTTTATTCTTTATTAGATATGTTAGACTTGCAATACCTGCAGTCATTGTCATGGGATTTGCCGAAAAAGTCCCGCCTCCGATAGCACAACATGTTTGTTTGGAGTTTCTTTTGACCGGATCGGCCAGAGCCATCACTTCCTTTTTCCCACATACCACGCCAATTGGCATTCCACCACCAACTATTTTGCCCAAAGTAAATAGATCCGGATCCAATTTGTAGTACTGAACAGCGCCACCCAGAGATAATCGGAAACCAGTTACAATTTCATCAAGTATAAACAGGCTACCTGTCTTTCTAGCGAATTCTTGGAGGCCATTCAAGTAACCTTCTTGGGGCGGTATGCAGCCTGCTCCTCCTAGTACGGGTTCAACAATTATTCCTGCTAGGTCATCTTTTATAGATTCAAGGATCTTTATTGATCGATCTAAATCATTGAATGGTATGGATTCTATAAATTGTTCCTCATCTTGAATCAAGCCAGGACCTTCCTCGTATTCGAATGGATAATTCACAGTCTGAAGCAAGGGTGTGTTGAAACCATGCCAGCCTCCGATGATCTTAGCAATCACTCTTCTACCTGTTTTTGCACGCGCCAGACGAATCGCGTACATTGTTGCCTCGGATCCGGTACTGCTAAACCGCATAAGCTCAGCCAGTGGCATCACTTTTTGGATCAAACTGCCAAGTTCTACGCTTGCCTCGTTGACAGTGCCGTGTAGGATGCCTTTAGTTGCTTGTACTGAAAGTGCATCGGTAATTGGTCGGGAAGCATGCCCGAGAATTTGTGCCCAATGACCCATCCAATAGTCAGTATAAGTGTTTCCATCGACATCGTACAGTGTCTTGCCTTTCGCCTTTCTTACAAAGAATGGATATGGTTGAAAATAACGAATATTGTGACTTACTCCACCAGGAAAAATTTTTGTAGCCTTTCTATAGAGAAGGTTCGACCTTTTGGTTTTGTGCCGATACTTGCTTAGATAGCTAGGACTATTCATTTGTATTTGGCACGGTATTAATTGCTATCCTCTTTATTTGTTTGTAAACGAACTGCAGCTGCAATACAGAGCGTTACTCTGATGGAGACTAATTGATGTCTGGGGAACTTTGTCTAAAAGGTCCATATATTAGGCAGAATCTTCAAGATCTTTCTTGACTGTCTGCTAATCACTTTCTGGATCCATGTCTTGCGAAGATTTATATTCTAATCATGTAAGAAAACACTAAACGCAATGTAATAGGCGGCGTTGGTGATGATTTTGGTCTTAGAGCCATGCTATGATTCACTGACC
>DATBGR010000525.1:0-9635 GCA_036557905.1 Nitrososphaeraceae archaeon
TAGATCAAAGCTCCTATAGTAGTATTCATACTTGATATTCAAAATTTCAGGCATATCGTGATTTGTCCCACCATCAAAAATATTACCTTGTACATGGCATGAGTTTAAGGAACTGACAAATAGATCTCTTAGTTGTACCTCTTTCACGACCCAATCCCAACTAGAATCATATCACACTCACCAACTATCATTGCTTCTTGTAAAGCAAAATAATTGATTCCATCATTCATATACGCAATGATCATATGAACCATTGTTTGAAATTAGTCACAAACAATATGCTTCTGAACCTCTGGAGCACAATGACAATTTGACTCCAGTGTCTATCAAGTGCTGCAAATCCTACTCAGTCTTACGTCTTATTTTCATGCACTAGTTTTTTTCTTGCTAGTACCTGTCTTGGTATAATCCATTATTATATCCATGTCCTTATCTCCACGTCCTGAGAGTGTAACAACAACGCAATCACTTCTATTCATTTTTTTTGCGATCTTAATTGCATAAGATAGTGCATGAGAAGACTCCAACGCAGGAATAATGCCTTCATGTCTACATAATAATAAAAATGCGCTAACTGCATCGTCATCATTGCAAGCTACGTATCTAACCCTTTTTGTGTCCTTAAGATATGCATGTTCTGGTCCGACTGCAGGATAATCAAGACCTGCCGAAACGCTATGGGTTCCCAGTATCTGCCCAAATTCATCTTGCAGGAGATAGCTCTTCATACCGTGTAGAATTCCCTCAGACCCAGCACAAAGTGAGGCTGAATGTTCCCCAGAACGAATACCTTTACCACCGGCTTCAACGCCATACAATAAAACCTTTGATTCATTGATAAATTGGTGAAAGCTCCCAATGGAATTGCTGCCGCCACCTACACAGGCAACAATTGCACTTGGAAGATGCTGACAAGTCTCCACCATCTGGTCTTTTATTTCTCTACCGATGACACTTTGAAAATCGCGGACTATGGTTGGATAAGGATGCGGACCCACGGCTGAGCCAATTAGATAGTATGTGTTATTAACGTTAGTAATCCAATCCCGTAGTGCGTCATTAATCGCATCTTTTAGAGTTTGTGTTCCAGATCTTACTTCATGAACTTTCCCTCCCAATAGCTCCATCCTAAAAACATTCATATTTTGTCTGCTCATGTCTTTCGAGCCCATATAGATTTCTGCATCCAGACCTAGCACTGCACAAGCAATTGCCGTTGCTACACCATGTTGGCCTGCCCCTGTTTCGGCTATTATCCTCTTTTTATTCATTTTTTTTGCAAGCAATGCCTGCCCCAGTGTGTTGTTAATTTTGTGGGCGCCTCCGTGCAACAGATCCTCTCTTTTGAGCAATATCTTGGCCCCACCTACATACCGACTCAAATTCTTTGCATAATATAATGGAGTAGGTCTACCTGCATAGTTCTTGAGCAATGACTCTAATTCTTCACGAAAGCTACTCTGGCTGCAATATTTTTTATATCCAGATTCTAGTTCCTCAATCGCAGGAACGAGTGTTTCAGGGACATATTTACCACCATACTTTCCGAATTTACCGTTTGACCTAAATTTCGGAATCATTTTAGACATCTGTCTAATTGAAATATAACTTATAATGAAGGTTCCGATATTAAACAGACAAGTACAGATCGCGCAATTTCGATCCAACAGTCTCTGCTTCCATAATGCTGGTACCAACCAAAAAGGCGTCTGCACCAGCATCTCTTAACAGTCTTATATCATCAGGTTCGACTATACCACTTTCCGCGACGACTATGTTATTTCCTTTAGAGTTGTGAGTTAATAACGTTTCAGTATTATGGATATCCACTTCAAGTGTTTCCAAATTTCGGTTGTTGATACCTATAATTGCGTGTACATTCTTGTTAATCCTTAAGATCTCTTTGAATTCTACTTCGGTATGAACTTCGAAGATTACCTTAACACCCTTTTTTGAAGCATATTCAGCGAATTTCTCTATACTACCTTCTGCAAGATGTTGATCAAAAACAGTTTTAATTAGAAGAACATAATCAGCACCTAGTGACTTGGCAGCGTCAATTTGTACTTCGCTGACCAGGATATCTTTCATCAGGACTGGAACTCTCGATACTTTTCGAACTGCAGACAAGAATCTGATCGAGCCGTTGAATAGAAAGGGTTGAGTCAGAACGGACAGTCCTATGGCTCCGGCAGACATCAGTGTAACTGCAATCTGGCTCGCAGTATTTACGTCTCCTGAGACGATTACTCCCTTCGAAGGTGAAGCAAACTTGATCTCAGAGATAATGGGAGCGTGTGGACATGACAGGATTGCAAGTTCCAGACCCATAGATTGATGAGTTTTGGAAGGATAATTTTCAGTTTCATATGCACCTTCGTCAATGGCTTTGTAGGAATTGTTGACAAGTTTTCGTAACATGCTGGAGCTTTGGAATTTACTCATTTTGTCAATTTGCTACAAACCAAAATATAAAATCATAATATCTGATGTAGAATACTCAGGGGAGAACTAATCCCGACATGTCCTTTGCAAAAAGGATATTGTTTAATGTGACCTGAAATCTAGCACCACCTCTTTCTACGATAATTTCAATGTCATCCATTGAGTCAGAGTTAGCAATTCCTTCCAATTTTTTTATTACAACATGAATCGATTCGTGCGAAATTAGCGCTTCCATGAATGGTTCGATCTGCCCAAAATCATCACTATTGTTTGCCTTAGCACTTGCTCGAGAAATAATTATGAGCATAGTTTCCCGATCATAAGTAAAATAAGCTGGAGATTCGTCCAGGGAACAAGCTATTGCAAAGTCATCTATAGCCATTATATCTCAACAAAATATAGATTCAGTGATTCCGAGCTGTGTCCCAAATATATTTCTGTATTGCAATCTATCGAAATTGACTGGTAGAATACGCCAATAACAAGATTGAAATTCAAAGTACAATAAAAATGCAATTCTGAAGTTTATGACTGTTACTATCAGGTCCGGAATAAATAGGGTAGCATATAGTTTAGCTATTCTGCAAAGTTCACCGATTGTCCCTATTAGCGTAATGAAATTTGATATCAACGCCTTGACTGTCATCCTTATCGACGCTGAAGGCTAGATTGATTTATTTTCTTCAATATCAAGTATTTAGCACAGATGCGTATGTATTTGAGATCTATTTTATTTTGGGGTCGAAATCGAATATTCAATTCTAATTTATTCATAAGAAGTTAATAGGGCGTTATAATGTGAAATACTCTGCATCTGGGTGGTGTACTATAATAGCAGCAGTTGATTGATCAGGTATAATTTGTCCCGCGTCAGTTAGGCTCATGCCTGATGCTGTTGGATCTAAAATTTTCCAGACTAAATGATGCTGTGATATGTCAGGACAGCTTGGATAGCCCCAACTATATCTTAGTCCGCGTTTCTGACCAATGTTTAATTCTACTTTAATTCTATAATTCGCCCACTCTGCCAGGGCTTCAGCTGTCTCTACAGCAAGTCCATGTAAATAGAACGCATCGGTATATCTATCCTCCTTATTCCATAAATCAATCGTTTCTTGCACCTTTGAACCTACTGTTACGGCCTGAAATGCCACCAAGTCATCTTGTCCAAAATAGTCTGTCAAGCAAAGGCGTTTTTCTCGTGAAGAACGTGGAAAGTCAAATGTAACCTGTCCGCCAGAACTAGGGAGATCAACTACAAGTTTATCATTGATATTGTGACATCTAAAATAGCCATAAACAGCTCTTGGTTCAAATAGTGACTCGTTTATCACCCTTTTCTTCCATTCTTCAAGCAATCGCTCCGCTTCTTGCTGCATTCCGCTTGCAGATTTACCACGTATCCCCCACGAAAGAACAAAAAGTGACTTTTTATTTATGAATTTCCATACTTCGTCTAGTGCCAAATGGTTTGGTTGCAATCTTATCTGCTTATTGATATGAGGGGGGAACGGAGGAGTAACTGGAGTTATTGAACTCCTCTGGTCTGAAGAGGGTCTATTTATCACCATTGTTTCGTTCCATTTGAGTAATTTTTCTTTCCAATCAGAAACGTAATTTTCTCTCTCATTAGACATCAGATTATTCATTGTCCTTAATCCATCAAAAGCCGTCTTGCAATAAAATACTCCTGGTTGATATATTCCTCCTTCCTTCGCGATTCTGTTAATATAGCTACTATTTATCGCTGCTCCTCCACAGAGAATTGGTATGGAAATATTGTTCTGTCTCAAATGTTCTACTAGATACTGCATCTGTTTTGAGGTAGAAACCAAGAGGGCTGATAGCCCAATGGCATCAGGTTGAAATTCACTCATGCTTTCAATAATTCTCTGAATTGGCACTTGCTTGCCAAGATCGAATACAGTGTACCCGTTATTAGCGAGAATTGTCTTGACGAGATTCTTTCCAATGTCGTGGACGTCACCATAAACTGTACACAAAACTAATTTCCCTTTACTTACGCCTTCCTTTTTAATCAAATACTTTTCCAATTCCGCAACAGCAGCTTTCATACATTCTGCAGATTTCAATACGAACGGGAGTATCAATTCACCTGAACCAAACTTATCTCCGACCTCTTTCATGGCAGGCAACAGTACCTCATTTAAAGTCTTAACAGCAGCATCATGAACTCCTTGTTTTGAGCCTTCGATACGTAATACGTCGGATGCAGTTTCGGATTTGATATGACGAAGGTGGGCATTCCCCTCAGTGAAATCATAAATTGCCATGACAACATCACTTTCTATTCCCTCGCCTAACCTGTTAATTATTCGATAATAGCATCGTTTACTTGCTGCCCAGTTCGGATCTACTTCGGTTTTGTTCCGAAGAACGGACGATTTAGAGATTGCTTTGCCTTCCTGAAAATAGGAGATTAATTCTGATAAGGCATTTTGATTTGAATTAAATATCAAGTTCTCCGCTAGCTTTTTCTCCTCTGGCGAAATGTCCAAGTAGGGAATTATGTCCTTGGCATTTATAATGACTGCATCTAAGCCAGCCTTTATCGCATGATACAAAAATACAGAATTTACAATACGTCTTGCAGGAATGGGCAAGCCAAAGCTAACGTTACTCAAACCCAAGACTGTGAAGGAATCCTTCAGCTTTTCCTTGACAAGTTTTATTCCGTCTAACGTAGCCTTGGCCGAGTCCTGAAATTCTGATTCCCCTGTTGCAAGAGTAAATGTCAACACGTCAAAAATGAATTGCCATGGCTTGAGATCATAGTCCTTCCCGGTTTGGAGTAGAAGTTGAGCTGTTTTCAACTTTTCTTCAGAGGTCTTTGCCATTCCATCAGGGCCTATACACATGGCAATAGCTGGGGTACCATATTTTTGCATAAGCGGTGCAAGGCGATGGAATCTACTGCCATCTCCTTCGAGGTTAATTGAATTAATAATTGGTTTACCAGGAATGAGCTTCAAGACTGATTCAACAACTTTTGGATCAGTAGAGTCAATTACTAGTGGGGCATCGATTTCGATACTGATTCGTTTTACTAGCTTGGACATAAATTCAAGTTCGTCAGAACGTTCAGTCGTAGCCACGCAGACGTCTAGACAATGTGCTCCATCTTCGACTTGAGTGGCAGCTAGACGTACTAACCCGTCGAGATCATCGTTCAAAACCATCTCCTTTGCTTTCCTGGAACCTTGCGTATTAAGACGCTCGCCAATTATTAGGGGAGGTGGTTCTTGTCTCAAATTTACTGCTTTTAGAGCAGAGCTTACACGAGGAACTCTAGTCATTTATTTTTATATACAGACAACGAGGGCGGTACCTACATCTAAAACTTTAGTTCAAGACCTACAACTACTAATTTTTTGTTGATACTGTTCCAATGAGTGTCTTAGCTGACAGATATGAGTTGGGCCAGTACCACAGCATCCCCCAATTATTCTCACATATTCATAGTCTCTTATAAAGCCCTTCATTTCTTTAGCCATTTCTTCTGGATTCATCTTGTAAATTGCTTTGCCATTTACATTTTCTGGCATCCCAGCATTGGGAACAACTAGAATAGGTAAATCATTTTGTTCGTTTAACCAGGCAATGCTTGGCTTCATTTCTTTCGGGCCAGTCGAGCAGTTGAGTCCAAATACGCTGATACCCATATCGCATATCGTAGTATATGCTGCTTGGACATTTGTTCCTAGCAGCATTTTACCATATTGATCTAAAGTCACATTGCCAATAACTGGAACCGTCATGCCCGTATGCAACATGGCCACAAAACAGGCCTCTATGGCCAGCTTTACTTCAAGAATATCTTGGCTCGTCTCAATAAGCAGGGCATCAACTCCACCTTTAAGCAGCCCCTCGCATTGTGGTACGAATGCGTCTTTAATTTCGTCTGAAGACTTCTTACCTAAATCTGGATCATTTGAGCTTGGTAAATAGCCCGTAGGTCCCATCGAGCCTATCACATATTTTTCATTCATGTTGTATTCGTTACAGGAGCTTCTTGCGAGTTCTGCTGATCTTTTGTTTATTTCGAAGGTTTGATCTCCGAACCCATATTCGGATAATTTTAATTTATTGCCACCGAAAGTATTTGTCTCAATACAGTCAGCCCCTACTTTCAAATAACTACTATGTATGCCTTTGATTAACTCGGGCCTCGTCAGAACTAGTCCATCGTTAAAGCCTTCCATCATATTTGGAAAGTCTTTAGCACCCAAGTTTGAATTCTGTATCTGAGTTCCCATTGCGCCATCAAACAAGAGCACATGTTCCTGAAGCGCTTTAAGAAAGGACAATGTCAAGTAGACCCTTATTTATACTGAATGACTTTAATAAGATTATGAGGTTAAGGGTGGTCGGATCGCCTGTTACGCAAACAATAGTCAATATAATCTCAAATAGGCATTAAAAGCAGAATTTAAGTATGGTATCAAATAAAGTCTAACAACAATAATCTCTTAATTTTGTGGGCTCATAGTTCAGTTTGGATAGAATGGCTGCCTGCGGAGCAGTTGGTCGAGGGTTCAAATCCCTCTGGGCCCGAATCATTCTTGTCCATTTATTTGGGCCCAGGTCTATAATATTTTTAATTGACTGTAAATATGGAACAAGATCCTATGGCATCGTTTGTTTATGCGTTGAAGGCGGCCTAAACACAAAGACAGTATCCGAGAAGATTTCAAACCTTTTTAGATTTTTTGGCTATCAAGGTTCCTTACAAGACCAAGCTAAATTGTTCCTAACAAACTCAAGACAAAATGCTCAGTGGGCAGAAGTCGAGCTAATGAGGTTCATAATGTTTCAGAGGGAAAGAGTGGAATCACGAGAAATTGTGGGTTCTACTATTCGTAACTATATCAAAGCGACCAAATTATTCTGTCAAATGAATGATCTCGTCTTAAACTGGGATAAAGTTAGACGTGGATTGCCTAGCTCTAGGCAGTCGGCTAACGACAGAGCTCCTACTTTAGAGGAAATAAAGAGATTGGTAGAATATCCTGATAGAAGGATAAAGCCGATTATATCTACAATGGTCTCTTCTGGAATACAGATAGGTTCTTGGGACTATTTACAGTGCAGGATATTCAACTCAAATCTGCAGATCGAGTATTCAGACTCTACGTCAAATCCCTAGGTGATAAGGCAGTATATCGAGCCGAGGAATTGTTGAACCTAAAACGGATTCTGCCTGAAGCCCAGGAGTGCATCTTGAATCCTAACAAATCACTGCATGAAAAGCTCGATGTCCTACTGCTGCGTACTTACCGATTAGCTTCAAAAAGGGTAGATGATCTAGAATAACTTGCTTCATAATATCAATTCGATAGTTCTCAAATCCGGGCGTTTTGAATTATTCGTCAGAAGACTGCCCTACAAACCAGTAGACATTAATAAGATTGATTCAGTTTCATAATATCCTAACCGACCATCGACACCGTAATCGCATTTCATTATAAAGTACTTGCTGTTTGCCCGTGTTTAATATCAATTGTTGAACACCAAGGCATCCGCCGATTTCGGCGGATCATGCTTTTGCAGTATCATAGGAATGGTTAAAAAATCCCGTAAGTGTTGCTCACTCATTAGTAGGCCTCATCAATTATAGCAATTTAGAAGAGTTAATCCGCAGCCACTAACCGTTTCTAATGTACCCCCGCAAATACGAAAGATAAATACTAAATGGAAATTGGCTAAGATTAAACCAGATTTTTAAACGAGTTTGATCATATTCTGGACAATTATCTTAGGCAGAAGCTCGTCGAGAGATAGCAATTAAGCATAGTAGTGACAGAATATAATAATAAGCACAAGCACAGACCGCGGCATATCCACCAACTTGCATACAATACCCATGAAGACACTGTAACATGTGTAATATGTAATGAGGCAGCAATTCTTGAAGAGATTATGCCCTACTGCTTTGGTATAAACTGACTGACTGACTGACGGAATCTGAGAATGTAACCTGACAAATGGCAAACAACATTGATGTCCTACCATCTAATTCGTGACGTGAAACAAACTCTATCAAAAGTAAACTCTCTGCAAGTATTTAGCTCTTTATCATGCTGGACTGTGATTTTCTATAAATGGGGCTGTAGGATTAGTATACAGTAGAAACTGCGCTTCAGTGCATCCTAGTACCTAGTCCCGGCTCCCTCATTTAGTAGGAGCGGGGATAATTTGATTTTATTGACTGATTGCTTATGCTAATGAGGTAGTCATTGATCTATCCTTCTGATTTTAAATGTAGCTTGCCGACAAGTATTCCAGTAATATGAAAATTATAAGCGCTGTTCCTGGGCTTGGTACTCCTTTAACTGAAAATGAAATAAAGGATTTTTGGTAAATAGCAGACTAAATATGCACATTAGCACACTTGATGATAAAGGTGACTCCATCATTCATCCAACCTGGTATTATTTTGACCCTGCGAGTGTCAAGTTTTACATTGAGACTTTTAAAAATTCGGTAAAGGTGGCGAATTTGAGTAGAAATAATCACGTTTATTTTTGTGTGGATGACCCAAACCCTCCTCACAAAGGGGTCAAGGGTAAGGGTAGAGTCAAAGTTCAGGAAGACGTTAACCACAATATACCTATTGGTGAGAAAATAGCGGCCAGGTATCTAGGAAGCCTTGCTCACCCTATGGCGTCCTCGTTAATAGGAAACGTTATGGATAGAAGTTCAGTTATCTTGGAGATTACGCCAAGTTATTTTTCTACCTGGGACGTGACCAAGAGTAAGTGGATGTAACTTAGTGTTTCAGGTTTAGCGTCAACCTCAGTTTCCTCCATCATATTAGTAGCATTAACGTCTTTAATTAGTACAATCTGAGTATCCCCTTTATGACCATAATATTTTATAATGATTGTAGAGATTGGCCGCTGGATCAAAAAGTAGATATCTGTTTGAAATTGTTGGCACATTCATCTTCGTCTTCGCTATTTGTTCAGTAGCTACTGTATATTCTGGATCCAATAAACTGGTTGGAATAGTAGGCCTCGGACAGCTTGCAATGGCTGTATTAGGTTTAGTTCATGCTTTCGTTTTAACTGCATTAGTATATGCTATTAATGCTCGCTCTGGAGCTCAGCTTAATCCGGCTGTTACAATAGCATTTCTAGTATCAAGAAAAATGCGTGGAAAAGTAGCGG
>DATBGR010000526.1:0-2782 GCA_036557905.1 Nitrososphaeraceae archaeon
GAAATTCGAAAAATCCTTTAGGCCTACAATAGACTCTCACTTCTTTATTCTTTTTAGATATAGTCAGTGCATCAATTTCTTCTGGGTAAATCACGAGAACATCGTTCCCTTGTTCGTCTTTAATGCAATTCATATTTGATAACCTTTTTATCCTTAAAACTTTGGTAAACTACATTTACTCGGATAGTATGCATACACTGTACGCATAACCAATATCGATAACCAATATATTATTCATTACTTGTTAGATTGCTCTGCAACTCTTTGTTGCTCCTGTTGGTATACTTCTCCTCTATTCTTAGGATCACGTCGTTCTCCTGAACCTGTATGCTTAGATTGCTCTGCAACTCTTTGTTGCTCCTGTTGGTATACTTCTCCTCTATTCTTGGAATCCTGAGATTCGTTATCAGATGCCATCACCAATAAATATGCAGCATACGATAAATATATTTTATAAATTATTATGATTCCGTAACTACCTACCATTGCAATTTTCTATATATACTATCCTTTGCGGGTTAAATACAAGCAACATACTTGTAATTAAATGCAATGAATAGCAACCACAACCACAATTGTAGATGAAAATTTATAAGCATTTCTTTCTAGATTTTATTTCTTTATTAATTCAAGAGGCTAATCCTTGAACTCGTACCTCTTGCAGTCCGATCATCTACCACTCTCATTATATTATTTAATAAAATCAAAAAAATGGTGAAAGTTACTGCATAAAATCTTCATTCAAGGATTATCGAATTCATTTTCTTCTGATAATGAATCTTGCCTGGTCCAGCAGTCTCTGGTTTAGTCACTTTTAAACTATTTAATACTTCAACAACGCCACTTGTATTCCAAACTTCTTGAGCTATCAACCGTCTTTCTTTATAGGTCTTGACACTACCAGTTATAACGACTGCACCATTATCTGTAGATATAGTAATCGAATTGGAATCCAACATATTCTTTACACTTATGCGGTCCACTATGCTATCTTTTAGTTCATTATCGCTTTTTCGTCCAGGCAATTCGTATGAATCATATGGATGGACCCCCCAATAGTACCCCGCATAATAATCCCGTGATGACCTCTTTCTAGGTTCCTCATCTTCATCTGGTTCTGCCATTCACAATATATATTACATAGTACGAATAGATAAATCTAATGGTTACACATGTATACCTGAGTGATGCATAAATTTGAATAAAATGGTTATCGTACAATTACTTAGAATTGTATAATTAACTATAGAATGAAACATACTTTGCTACTTTGACCAGTCGTAAATATTACTAAAAGCGATCCAAATATCACGTCAAATTTGCTTGTATAATTAAAAATAATACGCAATAGCTTACTTGTGATGATATGTACTTCAATAACTTACCAGTTAACGCTGATTCGCGAAAGTCTTACTAATACTAAGTAGAAACAAGTTAGATTGTTATTAGTAATCTTGTGTTATCGGATGATCCCGGAAACAGGCTATTTTGTTAATCAGTTAACTATTGAGAAACCTTCATAATAACTATACAAAGAGCAAGATATAATAGTAGAATAGCAGTCTCTTGTATAAGAGGAAACTGCAAATCCAAATACTCATTCTGCAACTGGCAACAATTCCTGATGAATAAATGACACACAGCTTAGCTAAAGCCGTCAAATAACTAACGCATTAGAAATTATAACTCTCTAAAGTCATCACCCTACATTGATAGGCTGATTTGTTTAATACAGCAACATGCATATGTAATTATAATCATGATCATAGACTATGATTGACTTTAGCTATGAAACTCTAGTTGTGAATTTTACTGAATCTACGGTAGTACCCCTAGCAGCTTTTGCGGCAGCACTCTTGATATTGCTTATTTGAATTGTTATATCTCCCTTGTACTGTTTAGAAAATGTCACCCTTTCAAAGTGGCTTCCTGCACGTGGGATTTGGTGGAATTTGCTCCAAAGAATATGTCCATTGTTATCATAGACGGCTATGTCAAAGCTGTCAACAGGCATTAGGCGCTGAATTATACCAGGCTGAGTAAAGCCAATTTCACGGCCAGTTTCCCCCGACACATTCGTTTCAGTTTTTGGAACAGATTTCGCGTTAGGCGCTGGTGCACTTGCATTCAAAAATACTACCTGCATATCAAAGCCCTTGCCAGCGGGTAGATTTGGTGACTGGATTGAGGTAGGATTACTCCACTTAAGTTGTACTATGTATGTGCCATTATTTGATAGCTTTGTCATAACAGGTATCGTCAGACTTGATTTATTAGAGGATTGTATAAGCCCAGTGCTCTTGCCAGCAGAATTATTATTTAATGCAAAAGCATAATTGTTATTTGAATGGAAACTTGATAATATACTGCACGAAAATGAAAATAAAATTATGGTGATAAATAAAACTCTTATCTGCTTGAACTGATATAATGGTGTAAGAAGACTCAATATCTTATTAACGGCAGTTTCTTTTTCTGATTTCCTATGTGTATCTTCGTTATATCTGGCCATGATAATAGTTAGCTTGAATAATTTATAGATGTTTCACTATTTGATCTGTTTACTCTAAAATAGTAAAATTTGAGAATATGTGAGTTCCTGTTATATAAAATGTTTTACTGGCTCTATAAGCCATATATTGGTAGAAGTATAATCCATTATGGATGTTAAAAGATAGACTGCTAAAGATAAAGACATACAGCAACAGCAGAACGAATTATTATTATTAATTCAGTCATTATTATAGCGAGTCGAGCAGCTCGAACTATCAAAGACTGAAAC
>DATBGR010000527.1:0-4346 GCA_036557905.1 Nitrososphaeraceae archaeon
AATATGGAAGAAAAAGTTGAATACGTTGATAAAAAGTTTGGTCGTGGCGTGGAAGGTTGGATTGAGGGAATGAAGGAGGGAACATACGAATGAAATTACCTCCGGGGCAAGAAATCGAATATCTAAAGATTATGATTGAGGAAAACCGTACATGGGGCTATCACAAAATTGCTGATTTGTTAGATGACAAGTTGCAGACTTTGGTTGCAACATATTGTTTGGAATTGAGAGATGGAAAACCAGAACGAAAGAGGGAGTGATCATGACTGACAGAGGTAGCAGGCAAGCAGGATTAAACTTGGATAACGACATGAATTGCTTCAATATTTATTTTACCAATAGATCCCACTTTCCCGTTCTTCCATTGGATTACTTTAGAGTTCATCAACTGTAAGATTTGTAATTAAGTAATATACATAGCACGATCTTCCAATCTAGTACAACTTGTTCTCATTGTGCTAGGAACCGTTCGATAGTCCTGCATATAAGGAAATATTACATATTGTAATAAATGAAGAATGGAGTTAGATTTTCTCGTGACATTGTTAGGTATTTCAGTCTTCTTTGTGTTGTCTACTAAAACACTAATAATCGACCCTAGAAGAAGAACAGAAATTAGAACCCAAATAGATAGGTGTGGAATTTACGTCTATCCTTCTATAGTATTATTCAAATAACTTGTCGATGTTTTTCTTGTAGTTATTATTGTCATGTTTCTCTTCGTTGTTCTTCGTCAGTTATCTTACTAAGGATGAATTGCATTGTTTCTAGATATGTCAGGTTGTTTTCTACTATTCGCATGTCATGTTTAGCCGGGTCGACGTGTTTCTGTTTCTTTTGGATTTGTCGGTAAATCATATTTTTAATTTTGTTGACCGTGCTTTAGAATAAAAATAAGAGAATAAAAGTGGAGATCCTGCAGGTCTATATTATGTAAATAACGTCCAATGCTATATTTGGCAATAGACTATATGCTATTCTACTATTCTACTCCAATCAATCCCAACAGGTCAAAGCCGTCTGACATTAAACCTTGTTCCTTCACACTTTCTTTAAAGATCTTCATTAATGCTTTGAAAATGTCTTTAGTAGTAATTATACCTACCATTTGTCCTTCACTGTCTACAATTGGCAATCTTCTGATGTCCTTTTGCTCCATCAAAGCGATTGCATCTTTTATTGATGTATATGAGTTAATTGTTATTAACGGCTTACTCATAACTTCTGACACGGTCATATCAGCAAAAAACTTGGTCGAAAATCCTATCATTCTAGCAAGATCTCTTTCAGTAACTATTCCTATCGGCATCTCGTTATTCATTTTAGTATCTAATGTTTCCGCCTCATGGCCATCGGTTTGTTTTTTTACGATAACTATACTTCCTATATTACCTTGATACATTAACTTACATGCTTGTCTCATAGTTTCATTTTCTTTTATCGTTTTTACACTTCTAGTCATAAAGTCAGATACTACGATATTTTTTATACTGTCCGACACTGAAGGCATACAGATTAAATTAATATCTTTGATGCTTTTAGCCTTTTCGACGTCAACTGTAGGCTGCATTTTCAAGTATTTTTGTGCCTGCTTTTTTGTTTCATAAATTTCAGTATCTCTATAATCTCCTTCCGAATAGAATAAACTGACTGGCTCCAGAATCAAGTAAGGCTCTTAACGATACACTAACAGAATGTCGTGACAAGAGTCTAATTGAATTTAACTCAGGGCATGTTGGTCTGTTAATAGGAAAGCGTGCTCACAAGGAGCTTTGGCCCAAAGTAACTAAATGGATGAATCACCATTCATAAAGATCGCCAAGGTGATCTGAAAGGTAGTATCTAGATAGAAGTCACAATATCCTAATCTCTGTTAATGTCCAAATTAATGCTAGTTATTACACAAGCTTATCCATATTCATCAAATAACCATAATACTATCATACTAACATGTACCTCATATAAATTAAATTATGAACTAAGGATTCTTTTCTCTATCATAGGATGGCATATATATTTTTGGCTATTTTTATGATAAATATTCAGCTATGACCATCAATATATTAGGTAATAATTATTGTATCACATCTATTAATGATCACAAACTGAAGTAGCAAGAGCTAATCGTATCTTGGATGAAAACAATGACAAGTTAATACTTTTACAGCTGATTATTCTATTTAGATTATATAGATCATACATATATCGTTGCCAGTACGAAACTATCGTGACTGTAGTTTGGCATATAAATCGCAAATAATTACTGATTTGGGTGAGAAAGAATTACTTATTCCCAGGCTTGTTGATCAAGCCTTGTCATCTAATGATAAAGTCAAATATTTCTTTTCCTTACTGCAGATGGCAAAAGAACGTGCGGAAGATCGTGATAATGATATAGGATATCCGAACTTACGAAGTGAACGATTAGCTTACGCCATAGACAACGACGTATTTGATAAAGTAATACAAGCAACTGTGAAGATCGGTTCCAACAAATATCATATTCCTGAACTTAAATTAATTTTAGACAGCATACGGCAGTGTATTGAGCAGATGATTACCCCACTTGATACCGCAAGTGCCAATATTAAACTGCAGGAAGATGAAAATAGCATAAATCGGAAAACTGATAGTATGACGGCAACAACTACCACCCAGAGTATTGAATATCCTTATAATTACAGATCAAGATTCGAAAAATTGAAAAAGCAAATCTCTCCAGTTGAAAATAATACCATATCTGAAAAACAAATAGAAATAATTACCTCGGGTCAAAGAGAGGCCGGAGATAGTTTGCATTTATTAGTCATAAATCTTCACAAGGATCTTAATAGTCTACAGTCTAAAATCTCACAAGAGTCAATAGGTGGTGCTAGTGTTTATGGGCTAACTGAGAATGATAAAAAATGTGTAGAAGCATTTATGAGTGGCGTAAATGAAACTGCAAAGCTCAAATTCGACCATGTTGGCCTTGGTACTACTGCAACTTCATCTGGTGAAGATCTAATTATACAGAATGACATAGGTACCACTGATGCACACGTGTTAGTACTGCATGTCAAAAAGCTGAAAGCAACCCTAACCTATACTGATATTCATATTCGGCGGCTTTTATTTTTTCGTTCGTTGCTTGAAAAATATGAGATCGGATGGAATGATACTAATTCAAGGAAATCCTCCACCGACAAAAATGCTGATATATATCATCTTAGTATAGGTGTCTATGAAGCAATAAACGAGAAAGATTTGTATCAATATCTTTTCTTCTTGGGATCACGCATAGTGTTTCTTATTGACTGGAATCGAGCAAGGAAAAGTCTGAGAAATTTTATCAAAACCGCTGATTGTATAATGGTCCTCAAATGGGCGGCAGATAATTCTTTCGGTCATAGAGCATTTCTCCAATTGGGCGGCCAGAAACTCCTATATGAGGCAATAAGACAAATTGATGATCCTCCAATTCACTACGGTCAGGAGCTAGCTGAAGTTCTTGGAAGAGAACGCACAATAAAATTCTTGCAGTTTGTTATCAAAACATGCTGTGAAAATCTTATCGAAGGCAAATCTGAGTCTCTTATTAGGGACAGGATACGTGCAGAGCTTACAACTTATTTTCATACTTTGGAACAGGATGTTGTTCAAATAGCAGCCAATCACGCTACTTTGCTAGTTGAGATCGCAGAAGCTGTAAGGAATACTATTCTTAATAGCAAGTACCACCAGGATCGCGATTTATCAGCTAGGAATTTCAAAAGGGCTAGAATATGGGAAAGTAAGGCTGATACACTAGTCAAGGAAGTTCGCACTTTATCCAAAAGACCAACTACTAACATTCCAAGAGCATTTGAACAAATTATTGTAAATGCTGACGATGCAGCCGACTTTTTAGAAGAGGCAGTATTTCTTATAACACTCTTACAAAAGGAAAATTATTATAACACTGATAATACCGATTTTGAAAGTTTATCTGATCTTCTTAATGAAATAGCAGAGAAGGCTTATCAGGACTCGATGGAGTACCTCAAAGCTTTGGAAAATGCAAAGGTAGTTCATAGAGGGAGTTCACATGAAGACATTCAAGATTTTTTGGAAGCTGTCGATATGGCTATTGCAATCGAACATGATGTGGATGAAGTCGATCGGCGTGTAGAAGAAGCTCTTGTAACTAAAATTAGGGACTTTAGACAGTTTCATATCTTATCAGAAACTGCAAAGAATATTGAAGGAGCAACCGACTCTATTATGAAGGCAGCCATATTATTACGTGACTATATTTTAGGAAATCTTTCAGTATGATGTTTGCATGGTATTTAAGGAAAAAATCACCGAGTAGGATTTGATTTTTG
>DATBGR010000528.1:0-17483 GCA_036557905.1 Nitrososphaeraceae archaeon
AAGTAAAGGCAGGGTCAGAGTATGCAGGACATGAAGTAAAGACAGGTACTGAAAAAGCGGGACATGAAGTAAAGGCAGGGTCAGAGTATGCAGGACATGAAGTAAAGGCAGGGTCAGAGTATGCAGGACATGAAGTAAAGACAGGTACTGAAAAAGCGGGACATGAAGTAAAGGCAGGGTCAGAGTATGCAGGACATGAAGTAAAGACAGGTGTAAAGTCTGTTTTTGACAAATTGAAAAAGCCATTCCAAAAGTCCGAAAAGTAGTAGTATGAATGTTCAAGTTCTTTAGGTCAAATTCCTGCTAATTACAGGATATCCAAAATAGTAATCCCCCATTAGTATACACTTGGCACCTAATGCTCAAAGTTATCATAGGATTTAACGTGTTTGATGATTGGATATTGATGCCTAGCTTGAATTGAATCATAACTTTTAGATCTTGGTCAAATCTGTCCGACCGAATACCAAGATCGTTAAAGACGGGCTATTTATAACACTCGAGAGCTTGGGTTAATTCAACTGGAGATGAATTATAAAAGCATATGGTAACATTTTTCTCGAGATGGCAGCAACATACTATCACTTACAAAATATTTTAAATAAAGTTAAATCATAGCTATTTATAGTGATGCAACTGCAGGAAATCGATAAAGTTTCAATAACTATATTGATAGACAACTACACCGATATGCTGTTGCCTAACACTTCTAATGCATTGAGAAATCCCATGATCAAGGAAGAAAGGTTTCTACGCCCCCCTCTGGCTGAACATGGATTTTCAGCTCTTATCAAGATCTACCATAAAATCAAAAAAAATAATAAAAATAATAAATATGAAACTAAAGAATATGAAACTTGCAGTAACACATTCCTATTTGATGCTGGAGTGACTGAAGAAGGAGTTACCACAAATGCTGGCAATTTCGGTGTTAATCTAGAAGAGATTGGAGCAATCGTACTTAGTCATGGTCACTTCGATCACTTTACTGGCATTATAAAGGTTTTAGACCATATTTCAAAGCCAGTCGATATTATTGCACATCCAGATGCATTTCTTAAAAGATGGCTTATTTTTCCTGACGGAAGGAGAGTCAAAATGCCGGTACTAGAAGAAAATGCATTAGTTGAAAAAGGAGCAATAATTCATAAGAACAAAATTCCAAATTTCCTTCCTTTAAGGAATTCTGATCATAAGAGTACCAAAAATCAGGAAGATGGATTTCCTCTTTTAGTTACCGGTCAAATTCCAAGGGAGACAAGCTTCGAAATGGGATCTCCATATCAATATATCGAAGATCCAGATGAGAACAACCTTTCACATGATCCTCTTGTTAACGACGACCAGGCTATAGTGGTCAATATAAGAGACAAGGGTCTAGTCATAATTAGTGGATGTGGTCACGCAGGAATCATAAATACAATAAATTATGCAAAGAAGCTGACCGGCATAAGCAGGATTTATGCTATAATTGGTGGATTTCATCTTGCAGGTGGAAAAATCTATGAAGATGCAATAGATCCTACAATATTTGAGATTCAAAAAGCAGATCCCGAATGGATAGTTCCTTGTCATTGTACTGGTTGGAAGGCGGTAAATCGTATAATAAATTCTATGCCTGAGAAATTTATTCAAACAAGTGTCGGTACAGTATTCGAGTTTTAGAATGACTTGCGCATATTTAACTAGGTATCTTCCTTACTACCAGTAACATCATTGATTCATCCCGTTTTTCTCTAGTAACAACATCTACAATATACGCCAGTTCTATTCCATCATCGCTGCATCACATCATCGTACCTCAGATGATTGGTATCCGTGTTATGGTAGTGTTGTTATTTAGTCGTGATTAGAAGATCCATATATCTACGTTATAGCCAATCAGACATGACGGGATCGTATATTTTTTTTCTTGTATCCTCCAGGCTATTTCTTTCCTTAACTAGACCCTGTTGCTTTAACTCATCGATTGCATTCTGGATCGTTCTTCTCGGTAGATGAGTTAGAGCAATAAGTTCACTCTGCTCAATAGGATGTTTCGTTTTTATTATATAATATATGAATTTGGGGGCCGGTCCACCTTCAGGTTCTTTACGGTTATAGGAAATATCATATGAAGATTTGGATAAAAAGCCTCTGCGTTGTGCCTCAACTTCAGCAATACTATCGATACTTACTGCTGCCAAGTTCACGCGCTGACCGAATTCTGCAATCATGGCCGACTGTTGGTGTTCAAGTGGGGTTTCAAATATAAAATCGCTAGGAGGATACCGTGCAGTTAAAGCCTCTATGAAACTCCATTTAATAAGACCCTTCTCATCATAAATGCCAACATTGATACCCTCATTTGCTTCAAGTATCACCTTAGGATTAGTCATGTAATTATTAGAACTGGAATTGAGATTCTTTACTTCATTTGGTAACTTCATTAATTCATCTACCTTCTCAAGTGTTCTATTCACACCTAGTTGATGTCGAGGATCTTTCCTGCCGATTATCCAATGGTATTCAAGGCCCCTTGATAAGATTACATCCTTGATTTTTTTTCTCTGTTCCATATCTAAATCAATATTATTTTCTCCAATTTCTATGATATCAAATCCATTCTTGGCTGCTTCTGTAACAAATCTGTCAAGTGAATTCTCGATAATGGCATATTCTGCTATTGTACTGCCTGTTGAAACGCGAACACCATAGTCATGATAGAACTTTATTCTCTTTTGTAAGAGGGTTTCAGGCATTAGCAAAGGGAGAATGCCATACATCCTTACAACATCTATCATTGGAGAAAGAATTTCGAAATTATCAGAATAGGTCCCATGCAGCTTGTCTATAACGTATGTTAATCCCTCTTTCCTAAGTTTTCTGTCATCCACTCTACCCTTAACTAAATCGTCAAGCATTTGGACTCAAGGAGATGTACCTAAAGATATCAATGACGAATATTATATACCATGAATTGAGTAATTGTTTGGCACAGTTCATTACCATTATTGCACATTTCATATCTTTGCCTGGAGATATATAATCATGTCTGAACTTGGCATTCAGTCTTGAGTAATATTTGGACATTCACAAATGGTTCGTTTGAATTTTGAATCGCAATAAGTGAAATCGCATTAAAAAAATTAAAAGTTGCAATGGTATATGCTATCTTTTAGACTCCAGGGTTACTCCGGATTTCGTAGAACAGTTAGATGTGTAATACTCACAAGGTGTCAGTGGCATCAGATCTAGAGTATTACTCAGGCATAGCGGGCATGATCCAAACTTATCGGCCAAGTCAAAGGTGGTTCTAGCTGATCTATTATAGACGTAAGAAGCACACCAAAGACATGACTTGCACAGTAGAAAGTAATATAGAACGTGACAGACCTCACCATCAATCCTACCATCATGACCTGTCAAATCCCTCGTTGCTTCCTCACTTGGATATGTACGGATTGATGTGTAGCCTCCAATCTGTCGTTGCTTTCTTGTTACAAGATGCGAGATCATCTGTTATTAAAATAAGGAAAGGGAAATATAATTAGTTCTAAATGTGCAAAATAACGACATATGTGTATTTGTGGGTGATTTCCCTAGTATAATCAAGAATACATAGGATAGAGAAAAGCCGTAACAAGCTTGTTCAAGTATGATTCAATGCCTGTAACAAATCTGGACTGATCTCAAAACCATTTTGCAGAAGGCTACCTGCAAATATCAATTCCATTATTGATTATTTAGAGGCCTGAATTTAGGACTTCCAACTGCCATTACGGTGATTTCATTTCTTATTAGAGGATTCCCAAAATCGATAAAATACGTACAGATTAGCGATATACGCAAATATTTTATATTTGAGGAAGATCGGACAAAATTTAATTTAGAATCGAGGTGCTTAGTCGCATCCTCGGAATCAAAATCTGATATGGCATAATTGATAGAAAGTTGCTGCCCTTGGATTGTTGAGGAAAGATTCGATGGGCCCAAGCCATCTTGAGTCAAAAGTCAGAAAGATTGGTAACCTTCTTACTAATCTGTAGAAAATGTGCCATTAATGAACCTTGTCTAGCATAGTTTTCAGGTCAGAAGGATATTTGAGATAGGATTTGATAGTACTTGAAATGTCTCAATTTAGAATCGCAATCATCCAATTTTTATTTTATAGTAATATAATATGTTTATCCGCATAATTGCCCTCTCATTTGACTAGCCATCGCACCATGCAGACCACCGGCCGCTACATGTCGGTTAATTACTTGATTGCATGCATCTGAAAATGGATTGGAATTTGCAGAATAGCTAGCGCCAAATTCATTGCCATTATTGCTATCATAGTGAACAGTTCTGGCAAACTCCGCGTTCCTTTGATCATTAAGGGATGGATATTGGTTATTATCCACGCTATTATCTGGTTGTACTCCTATTACGTTTACTGCATTACCATCTCCCTGTATTTGATTAGACAAGTTTTGACAATTAATGTCAGATGCTCCCTTGCCATTTCCACAAACGTTGGCCTGTGCAGCAGATTGGCTTTGACCACCATGATGTCCACCCTTGCCACCACCGCTGCCACCTCCACTCTGTATTTGATTTCCGATATTCTGACAATTTACATCGCTTGAAAACTTGCCATTTCCACACTCATTAGACTGAGAAATCACTTGGACCTGGTCGTTATTGTTGTTCCCTCCATGATGGCCGTGTCCACCATGATCATTGTTGTTATTATTATCTCCATTATTCTTTCCATTATCATTATTATTATCATTACTATCTACTTGAAATGATGTGGTAACAGTTTTTGAAGCATATCCATCTTCAGAAGCTCTTGCTGCTACATTAAAGGTACCAGTGTCTGCATCAGAACTTATTCGAATATTAAAGGTTGCTTGTCCATTATCATCTGTATTCGCAGTTCCGGTGCCTATCTTACCCGATGGGGGTTCCACTGCAAGCTTGAGAAATGCATCACTAATCTTATCATTTGAATTTGCATCTCTCACGGTCACAGTGATCTTTTGTGTATCGCCTTGCTGTATTGGATCTTGATCTACAGCGATCTTCAATTTAAGTTCGCTTTCCGCATACACTTTATTTTCTCGATTGATTCCATTCAAAGGATTGAATGGCAGCAAATACAGCTGCGCAAAAATTGAGCTGAACAAGATCATCGATAAAGTGACTAACGCGACCGACGATTCTAATTTAGTACTACTTATACCTGTCTTTTTAGCTGAATTTAGGTCTCTCAATATCTTATTACTAGGAATTGGACATCACAATTTTATTAAAAATTTAAGAATATGAATTTCATATTCGAATTTCATAATAATGTAACGAGATGAGAATCTAGAATTAAATCATAGACGAATATAATCGAAAATGAATACTTTTCTTTCTCTAGAAACATTAATAAGAAATTTTGGAGCTAAAATTTACCGTTTGCAGCTTGGGCTTATGTAGTCTTGATCAGTAAATGTATGCTTCGTCTCTATATTTCATGCAAAATGCATCTATAAAGTCAATTATTAAAATACAAGCCTAAATGTAGGATGTTATGAAAACAGGCCTAAATAGCAAAAGGTTATGATTTGTTAAGCAGTACCCAGTACTGTTTACTACCAAACTTAGCTCGACAAAAGTTTCGAAATAGATTCTTGAGATTATGACATGGTCTACACAAAAGTTGATACTCTCTAGAATGAGAGTCTATTTCCTTTGGAATTACATGATCCAATGTTAGATCAGTACAATCTGCACCGAATTCAGTCTTACATTTAGCGCATCTTCTTCCGACCATTTTGATCAGAGAATTTCTTCTTCTAAGATTGGTATTCAAGCCGATTGTGTCTTTATCGGATCAATTGCTTTAAAATCTTAGCTTGTCAGTCTACTGAATACAGGTTCGATGTACATCAATAGTGTATTTTGCTAAGCAAAATTGATCTAAACTTGTATATGTGGTCACATTATGTGATTTTTCTATAGAGCATTATAGAAATTTTAGATATAATGGAATGATTTTAGCAATAAAGCCAAATTGTAACGAAAACCCATAACGGCTTTCAAAGTATTATCAATAGCTTGATTTTTGCAAGTTAGAATTCGAGTCTTAACTCCAAAGTGCTTGTGAACAAGGAATAGAGAAATGAACTTATTTTCGAGGTGAGGCAGTATATTTAACGGTCTTTTTTAATAGTATGAATTTAATCCCGGCATATTGTTTGTGTAACTAGAGATAGATTTAGAGATCGAAATTCTCATCTAAACTTTTCTATAATCGATTTGTGTTGAGGATAGATATCTAACAGAATATCTATATTAGCCAATTCCCAATCACGATAGTCAAATCCTGGAGACACAGTACATCCGATTAAGGAATAAGAATAAGGATCATGTCCAATTGCTGCAAACCAACAGCCAGATTCGATAACATGTTGAAATATTTCATTATTATCAAGATTTTGTCCCATGCAAATTTCATCGAGTGTACCGTTACTATGAATAACATAGAGAGTTAAACTGCTACCAGTATAGAAATGCCATATTTCGTCAGATTTCATTCTATGAAAGGCAGAAAACTGATTTCCAGGCAATAAATAATAGATTGCAGTACAAGTGAAACGATTTCCTTCGTAATCATCAAGTTTTATGATTCTTGGAGATCTGAATGTTTCAACGAAATAACCTCCCTCTGGATGTTCTTGAAGTCTAAGTTTGTTGATCCAATAATTTGCATCTTTATTCATACTACCAATCATAGATGTATTTGATATAATATTATTAGGCCAATAATTAGGGTTTTTATATTGTCATATCTACTATGGTCTGCAACAATCTACACCAACTATTGTGTTAGTAATAAAAAAATTCTAACTATACTATTACTCCATTCTTCTATTTCCTATGACTCATATTATAACTACTAAATTCTACTTACTAACATAATATGAGATGATGTCTACAGTCAATCACCATCGCAAAGTGTTACTTCCAATATTCTATCTCGGCAGCAGTTCAAAGTACATTAACATAAGCTTGTATCGAGCCCTTGGCTGGGTACAGCTTGAGTATCCCACACAAGATAGGTTAGCAGCATTGGTAACTATGGAAGTCGCGATGATTGTCATGCCGTTGTCCAAGTGAGGCCCTGAGCTATAGAAATGTCAAACATATTTTTAGGTTAACAGAAAAACACACATGAATTATTTCCTATCTAGTTTTCCGATACCATTTTTAAAAAATATTGTTGTAAAATGATTAATTTTATGGATCATAGAATTCTGGTAACAATCTAAATCCTATATAAGTCATCCCGGTATTGATCATCTGTGGTTGTCGAGCCTCAGGTCAAGATAGTAAACAATAATTCAGACCGCAGATATGAGAACCGCTATACCAATTTTTTAGGTAGATAAAAATCATCTGAGATACTAATTTCGATTACTAAAAATCATTTTTTTCTAGCGCTGCTATTGTAGCCTTCCTTCTGTGGTCAAATATCTTTTGTAAATTTTTGCTTGCATAGCCTTCGAACAATCTTCCAAATATTCCATACGGCAATTCAATTTCAATTTCATCAAGTATCTTTGTTTGTTTCCTTTCATTTTCATAAAATATGTGTTTGTGTTTCCATTTTTTGAATGGACCTTCTAACATCTCATCTATATACTCGTAAGGTTTGAATGATGTAATTCTTGAATGCCATCTAGACCTTCTTTTTGCAATTATTTTTCCACTAAGCCATATTTCTTGTCCTTTGCTTATGTTTTGACTAGTGGTATCGATAATCTGGAGATCTACTTCGAAAGGAGTTATTAGCTTTAGGTGTTTAACATCAGTATAGAAACCCCAGGCTTTGTCTATGTTGCAGTTTACGACAAATGAATTAGTAAATACTCGCATTATATTAAAAGAGATCAAGTATGTCAAGGTTAATAGCAATATCGTTATTGAGTTTCTTCAGACTACCACTTTACGCGTTAGATATGTATCATGACGAATTGCATGAGTGATCTAGATATAAATAAGGAAATACTGTCTATGTCATAAGAACAGATTAAAAGTGATACTCCTTGAACTGTTTTTCATTTTTATAATCATATAACGCTCCTCTTAACCTCAATGCAGATCGCCTTCGCGCCATTATTAACACAATTCTTTCATATCATTGTTCAAAAACAAATTGCTGTAGATGTGAATGACGATTTAGATGAAAATGTCGAATATCATTCTAATATACAGTTTTTAGCTTATGACAGAACACCTAAGAAATTTACGATCTAATTGTTGCAAGAAAAAGCGAAGAAGTAAGATGGTATCATTTGGAATTGCAGCAGTGTATTGATTCATTCATACATACACAGATTCGAGCAATGCCAAGATAAATACATATCCGTAATTACTAAAGGTCCTTTCAGTAGGATCACTCTGGTTGATTGCTAATCCCCAATTCGTATGCGTAGACAGGGTATAATATATTTTCCTTTATATAGTACAGGTCGAAAATAGTACTTCTACATGTCCTCTGAATCTGATGGTGATCGAGTGGTGCGTCACTCTTCTGAGCACTATGACCCAGTTGGCTCTGATCTGGATTGGTTTATAATACTTGCATCAGCTTCTTCAATTTTCTTTGGTTTTCTTCTAAAAATTGCAGTAAGTCCGCCATCATACTTCACATTTTTTGATGATACAATTCTCTTGACTGCACTTTACGCATTAGCGATATCAACAGCTATGTTCGTGCTTCCAATTATTTATCACGTGAGCAATTATCGTCGACTTGACGTGGAGAGATTTCTTGCTAGAACAAGACGTTATGCTCTCGCAGGATTCATTTGTGTGATGCTGGCAATGTATCTAGTTCTGGGATTACTGCTAAATTCCAAGCTTCCAATACAGTTAGCGTACACCTTACCATCTTTGCCTTTCGTTTACATTGTGATTCGATTCATAAGACACATCCATGAGTAGAAAAAAGACACAATACTTTTGAAAAGTAGCCTATTTTACAACCATTAACTTGGAGGGGGAAGTTCATTGTTATAGCTACAATAGATTTATTGATTTCACTTAGTGAGACCCTTCTGTTTTAATATTTACTTGAATTTGAAAATAGAGTAGATATTTTCCTTTTACACTGGCTTAAGCTTTTTGCATCCAAATAATCTACTAATACGCTTTATATACTCAACCTAAATTATAGTATTTCCAAATGTCATCTAATCCAGATGATGATCCAGTGATGCGTTCCTCTACTGAACATTACGATAGAGTTGGAGTTTCGTTTCGATGGCCTCAGATATTGGCCGCAGCTTCTTCAATTTTCTTCGGCTTTCTCCTAGATATAGCAGTAAATCCTCCATCTTACTTCAGATTAGTTGATACCATGGTACTACTGACATCCCTTTACTTAGTAACCGTAGCAACAGCTATGTTTATAATGCCAGCGATATATCATATTAGTAGTTATCTGCGATTTGACGTGGAAAGGTTTCTTGCCAGAGCAAGGCATTATACTCTCATAGGCATCATTTGCGTGATGCTTGCAATGTACTTGGGTTTAGGACTGGCTATGAATTCTAAGCTTCCAACCCAGGTTGCATACAGTTTACCTACACTACCCTTTATTTTTATAACCATTGAATTCTTCAGGGATTCCTCCACCAATCCGGTAAAAAGTACTTCTACCGAACGGTACGACAGAATGGGCGCAGCTATGCGCTGGTGTCAAATATTAGCATCAGGCTCTTCAATTTTTTTTGGTTTTCTATTACATATAGCAGTAAATCCCCCGTCTTATTTTACGTTTTTTGACAACATAATTCTTCTAGCAGCACTTTATGCGGTAACTGTAGCAACAGCCATGTTCATATTGCCAGTTATATATCATACGAAATACTATCGTCGGCTTGATGTCGAAAATTTTCTTTTGAGAGCAAAGAAACCTGTACAAATTGGCATTATTTGCATAACCTTAGCTATGTACATGGGGTTAGGATTGGCTTTAAATTCCAAATTACCAATTGAGGTTGCATATCTTCTGGCCTCCGTTCCGTCGATTTTTATTTTCTATGAATTCTTTAACCTTAGGCAAAAATAGTCGAATTTGTTCTAGTGCATTCTATTAATGTTTTTTTTCAGGACTGACAAATACTTACAAGTTAGTCCTATATTGATTCTAGAACTCAATGTCTAGAGAAAATATGCCTGGAATGTGGATGTACTAAATAATAGGATCAATATGAAACAGAACTGTTAGAGTAGCTGGATATTATTCATGATTAGACTGTAAGCTGAAATTGATAAGGCCAATGTGTGCGTAATATTGAATGTTGTAAATAGCTTTGGCTAGGTCGTCTTAGTTAAATTCTTAGATAACTCACAAAAAGGAGTAGAACATGATACATGGTGTGCTAAACTTAGCTATTAACATATATCCTGGACATAATCAGATTGAAGTAACATGCCAAACAACTAGAAGATCAGTTATCCTATATTTGGTATATAAGTGAACAGACAGATGAAAGATCTCACTAAATTTATAGGGCTCATAATTGCAGCTACATCACTAGTCCTTGTAATCCAAATACATGGTATAAGCGCCAAATCTGATCACGAGTCTCAAAAACTAGCACAAGAAGCCAAAATACTAACCAAGAGTTTTAGAAATGATGATACTAAAATAGGCAAGTGCAGAGCCTTATCAGAAAGTCCCAATTCAGATAATGTGACTAGTTGTATTATAAAAGCCGTAGAATCCAATGATAAAGACATGGCATTATTGAATAGAATCAATTAGTTTAGGTAGATGAATTTCCTTATTTTGATATTCCCGTCGAGCAGAATCATCATTATTATATAATCAATTTCACCATCACAAAAGGAATGTTTGAGCCCCCAAATAATGGTTTGAAGGAGTAAGATCTATCCCGTAATAATATTATCAAGATAGCCACAATATTTCTTCTTTATAATGGTTGTTAAATTCATCAGTGGCCAGTTAAGGGATATATCATGGTAATGACTACTTGTGAATCGTTGTCTACTTATAGATGTCCAAATTGCAATTCTTTGAACTCTCTTGATAGTAGCAAGATTTACAACGGTGGGTTAATTTTTGTCTGTAATAAATGCACCATTTGTGGTGTTGTTAAATCAATCGAGGATTACGATGAAGCATATTTAGAATTCCTGGATATGTATGACAACGGACAGATCTCTAACATACATGATCCAAAATCTTTACCAGGTCTAGAAAAGTTCTTACGCCCTTCATCTGAAATCGAATCTTTGCTGATAGATAATAACTTGAATGAAAATGACTTGCTAAAGACAATACTCCATTCTAAAAAAGACTATGTCGTTGATTTCCGAGTCTTCAAAGAGTCTGCACCGGAGGAAGGAGGCGACATCGAACAACTTACATTGGACGAAGGAATTATTGATGCATTAAAGGCAAAGAACATCAGTAGACTATACAAATTCCAAGAAGAGTCGATTAAACAAATTTTAAATGGAAACGACGTTGTAATTGTCGCGCCAACTGCTTCTGGTAAGACTGAGGCCTTTTGTATCCCGATAATACAAAAAATATCTGAGGAGATCATACATTTTTCCTCTTTGAGGTCCAAAATCTTTAGGCAGAAGGGAAGTGTGATCGCTATCTTTGTATATCCTACTAAAGCCTTGGCACGAGACCAACTATCAAAAATAACACAAATAGCGGCAAATGTCGGAATAAAAGTCAATATATTTGATGGGGACACTACGGTTGCCGATAGAGAGTTAATTATTAAGACGTCAATTCCAGAAATCATAATTACGAATTTTGATATAATTCACTATCACTTACTAAATAGGACAAAATTTGCACACATGATTACAACTGCAAAATTCTTGGTGGTTGATGAGGTTCAAGTTTATACTGGTGTATTTGGAGCAAATATTCATCATGTGATAAAAAGACTTCAACGACTGACCAAATCAACAAGAAACATGGAAAAACTGCAGATAATTGCCGCTTCTGCCACTTTATCAAATGCCAAAGAATTCTGTAACCAGCTATTTGATAGACAAATGGAAATCGTACTTGGGACAGGCAGGAAAGGTAGAATAAACTTTGCAATTGTGTTCCCGTCGTTACACTCACAAAGATCACTAATAATCGAGATACTCAAGCAGACTACCAAGAGAAAGCATAAAACAATTGCATTTAGTAAATCACATTTGTCTTCAGAACTCTTGGCATTTTATTCATCAAAACAAGGTATACCAATAAAAGTACATAGAGCAGGGTTGCTATCGTCTGTTAGAAAGTCTGTGGAAGATTCATTTAGAAGTGGCAAATTAATCGCCATATCTGCTACTCCAACTTTGGAACTAGGTATAGATATTGGAGATATAGATGTCGTCATCTCAGATATCGTCCCAGTTAATAGGTTGATTCAAAGGCTGGGGAGAGCTGCAAGGAGTGGTCAAGATGGATATGCATTTCTTGCTTTAGGTAACGATCCAATAAGCCAATATTACAAACTACATCCAGATGATTATTTACAGGATCAAGAGTCTGCATATACTGATCCCAATAACCCATTTGTAGCGGAATATCAAGTTTTGGCAATGGCTTGCGATAGGCCGATATCTATATCGGAATCGTCTCCAATCATTTCTGTAATTCGTCAGCTTATTTCAAAGGATCTGATCAAGTTATCAAACGGCAAATTCTTGCCCAATTATAAAAAAGGTATGGAATTTCTTAGAGATTATAGTATTAGGGGGATTGGATCCAAAGTAGGGATCACATACGGCGGAAAATTAATTGGAGAACGGCAGATGCCTCAAGCAATCGAAGAACTCCATGATAATGCCATTTACTTCTTGGGTGGAAGAAGATATCTTGTTCAAAAGCTACATTTTAGCAATAATAAACAAGATAGTAATAATCAGATTCTGGGACGGCTGCCTGTGCCTATGGCAGAACTGAAATCTATTCCTCATGACTATCCCTACTACACTAGAGCAATTGTTAATGAGTTTCCCACCATTCTAGAAATTCATGATCAAAAAAAGACCTTCGGTCTGCAAGTCTTATACTGTTCATTAAAAATCCTAAAGAAAGTGGTAGGCTATTCAAACATAGAAGTTGGTAAGGAAGCGTTACAAGGTACAAAAATTATGCTTGAAAATCCTATAGAATTCGAATTTATTACGAAGGGTTTTGTTTTTAGGGCTCCCTTACCAGAAGCCATTGTAAAATCGGCAGATTATGAAGAATATATAGAAATGAGTGGCTACCATGCATCAGAACATGTCATAATCGAAGGAAGCTCAATGATAACAGGAGGGGCATCTCAAGATTTGGGTGGAATATCTCTTGGCTCTACAGGTATGATATACATCTACGATGGTAGTGTGGGCGGTAATGGAGCCAGCAAATCCCTATACGACAAATTTGATAAGGCGATTGTACGAGCCTCCAGTATTTTGTCGGAATGCCCATGTATAAGTGATAGCGGATGTCCCAGATGCACTTTTTCTTATAGATGTGGAAACAATAATGAATATCTACAGAAAGCATCAGCCAAAGAAATATTAAATAGAATAGTCAGTGGGCAACAGATGCATGTCGGAGATATAGCAGTAATAGACAAGCCCCTTGTATGACTGAATCCAACTTCGAATATCAAACGCAGTCAAAGTGCATTATGATATAAATAATATCTTATAAAGATTCTAGAAATACACGTTCAGAATTTTGACAGTACAAAAAATGGTCTGAGATAAATTAAAAACTTTTCGAAATATAACTAGGATTAAATTGTTGAATTGTTGAATAAACAGAGAACTATAGACAAACTAGACGAGATTGAGAAAATAACAGATGCAGCAAGGATAAGTGAAAATCAACCAATTGTTGTGGTCTTTACCGATAAGGAAATTAAGGCTACTATTAAAAATACATACATTAACGCTTAATATACAAACCCACGAAGATCAGATATTTGCTAAATATCTCTAGAGGAAGCCTTTAGTTAAATATCATTAGTTGGATGGAGTAGTCAAAAATTTTAACCTTATACTCAGAGTTTTGTACCGACAACACAAATACATTCATTGTCCATTGTTATAGTTCCATTGGTATTTGTGTAATTTAATGTTGCACGATCGGCCACATTTTTCCAGATTAATTTTCTTGTTTTATCAGATTCATTAGAAAGCACCAAACTTGCACTAGCACTAATTGCTTGACAGTACTGACTATAATCGTCTCCCGATGCGAACTCGTATGTTATTGTTACTCTCCCTGTTCTAACGTTTCCAAATCCAGCCTCAATGAAAAGATTTGTTAGTCTATATTCATCTGATAGACTATATGGATTTGGGAGACTGGGAAATCTCTTAGTGGCACCTCGTACTGACTCTGCTATACTTTGCATTGCAAGACTGATAACTGGGACCTTTTGCGCATCGGCCCAAACTGCTGCAACAAACTTCCCACCTGGCAACATAGATCTATGAATTTCAATGAGTGTCGAATCTAGATTTGGCAAAAACATTAACCCCCATCGACATAGTACTGCATTAAAAGATAAATCCGGTAACATTAAATCTTGCGATGCAGTTTCCTTGTATTCGATAGTGTTTTGCAGCCCATTATAGATTGCTCTTTGTTTTGCAATTGCCAACATCTCTGTTGAGATATCAATAGCCAGTACATGACCAGTCCTGCCAACAATCCTTGCCGCTGTTAATGCAGGTTCTCCAATTCCGGTTGCTATATCCAGGATTCGTTGTCCTGCCCTAATTTCTGCAAGTTCAACTAATCTATTACTGAGGCTTTGAGCTGCTTTCTCAATGTGTGGCCACCATTTTCGATAGCCTTGGGCTGTGCTATTCCAGATTGGACTTTGACCTATATTAGACCGACTCGTGTCAGAAGATGTAGGTTTCATATTATTATTCGTTATTCAAGTTAAGATGTTACATGGTATATTATTATATGGTAATGAAATCTTGGGTCATCGTCATGATCGAATATCTAACAATTATCTTTGGGTACCATCAATGTGGCATGAGTTTCCTCCTTCTGTAACAAGCTAATCATATATACATCACAGCCTATCTCCACCTATGACAACAGACAAGGACTTCTAAGCAGATTTTGCCTCTAGTGGAAAATTCCTTTATAAATCGAACTAGACTAAATTCAAACATTATATTTCAGGTGTATGGTTGTTAAATATTGGCTGTAGAAGGGAAGGGCAGAAAAAAGACTATACTTAGAACTATTCGTCTAGATAAGGATTTAGACGAAGCCTTAGATAAGGACGCTGAAGAGCACGGTGTTAGTGAAAATGCACTTATATCTTCTGTTCTTGCAAAATATATCGATTGGGACAGATATGCTGAAAAGTTTGGTCGTGTTTCTTTGCCAAGTGAGGCTTTAAAGGCAATTATCGAAGCTACTGAACAAGTTAAGTTAACTATGGCAGCCGAAGAATTTGCGGCATCAGTTCCTAAGGATTACATCATGTTTCATTATAGGAAATTAGATGTCGAAGCTTGTCTTTTACATCTGTCGTTTCTGGCAAGATATGCCGGGATGTTCAAATACGACGTTCAGATAGAACAAGAGCGGAATTATACAGTCACGATTCATCATAAGTTTGGTGAAAAGTGGTCATACTGGTTACGAGAGTCCATATCTATCGGCTTATTTAAGAATGTGTTGGGAATTCTTCCAAAAACACATCTGAGTAAGAATTCAGTAATATTTACATTTTTTCTTCCTTAGATTTACAATTGATAGAATGTCAAATGTAAATGTACCAAAGTATAATAGAACTCGTTACAGTTAATGGCTTGCTAAATTAGCATACCGCCTAATAACATACCTGTGAGTACATCCTTTCTTCAATTTCAAAGACTATGGGGTTTCATATTTTCTAGAAATATAATTGTTGATCATTCTTTGATACCAATTGCTCGTATAGGTGAACCTGAAGCGCCCACAAATTTTAGAGGAGCAAATATGAGATTAAACTTGTTGTTTGAGAAGTTGTGCAAATTACATAAATTCTCGACTACTAGAATTTGGTTTGATAGTAGAGTCTCATGTGCTATGAATTCTGTACTATTGCCTACATCGATGCTCGGACAATCTATCGCTACGGCATTAATCCTTTTCTCGACCAAATATTCTGCAGCATCCTTGGACAATCCTGGATTATTTCTAATATAATTATCCTTTTGCTTAATTTCCTTTTCCCAACCTGTTGAAATGACAACAGTATCTTTTTCTTGTATCTCATATTTACTATTACTTATTATATCATGGCTTGTTATCATTTGGTTAGAATTTTTCTGTATTTTTATGAGTATAGCATTATTACAAATGTATCTATGGACTTGGATTTGATCGATCGTTGGTCCATTCGGAGTGAAATGATATGGAGCGTCCATATGTGTTCCCGTATGAGTACTTAAGAATGCAACCTCAGACACATATCCTTGAGTCTCAAATTTTGACCATTTGAGCAGCATAGGCATCGGATATCCAGGGAAAGTTATCATATCCGAGGTTATTTCAAGTGTAAGATCAAATGCTTTCATAGATTACGACATTCTTTTGATGTGATTATTCTTATTATTATTTTCTTTTGTTACTATCACTCTTCTTCTGGGACGACATTGGTTACCTACAGTTTGACAAGTAGATCAAATCATGGATATGATTATTTCTTAGTTGGGTATACAATCTACCTAATTCAATTATATTTTATCTTTCATGATGCAACTGTCAGGTAGATATTAAATTCTTGTTGAACTAGGATACAAGTTGCCTAACTCTATCCAGAGAATTATTTGCAAAGAATAGATTGGATATTTTTCTGGACCGTAACCACCCATATTACCAATGCAAGTGATGCTAGTGGATGATATTTCTGACATCTACTACAGTAGCTAATCAATTTGTTTTGAGAAAAAAATCCTCATTTGATACTTTTCTAGGCTTAATTGTGTGTCATACTATGATCAATTTTTGCAATACACGGATGGTTTATCCCACGACTAGTCTAGACTGTCTTGTTCAGGATTTCTCCACAGAAATCACATTGAAGGAATTGAGTGACATAAATCTAATTAAAAATGTAATACAAAGTTAGGAATTTAGCATCTTGTACAAAACTTTGAACTCTTATTTTGTTGTGTTATTCCTATCTTATAATATCTATCAATGGTATCAGGAGATCTGACTAATTTAAGTTTAAACTAAGATCGATAACTCATAAATGCTTAAACTATCATGAAATGTTCTGAACACAATGGATACTGAAGAAAATCTTCGTCTAATGAAAGTCTTGGATGATGCATGGAATGGCCAGGATTGGGAGTTGTTTAGCAAATATCATGCTGAAAATGTAATAGTAAGATGGCCTGGTCAGGAGAAACCAACAATTGGTCTTGCTGCACACAAAAATGAAGGA
>DATBGR010000529.1:0-4456 GCA_036557905.1 Nitrososphaeraceae archaeon
GTCGACCAAGTGGGGGAGTATGAGTGCTACTAATCAATTTCTTTTTCAACTTTTCACAAACTATTCATAAGCCCTCGGGTAATCCTTCTTATTTTTCTCCAAGGCGTCTTCCAATTGGTCCTTGAGTATTACAAATGCTAACATGGTATCATGTAACTGCTGGGCTAATTCTTTAGTAATGATAAGTGCCGAGCCGTCGTCATGCTCCAAATTATAGCCTAATTCTTCAAGGTCATTTACTGGTTTAGTCGTGATCATTATGTTACAACACCCATTTTCATATCAGAATTATAATAGCATTTACTACACAAATTCCCTAACTAATGCTAGTAACAATCATGTCCTAGTCTGCTTATGATTTTACCACATTTGGCACATTTCACGACGTCTTCACTCTCACAAGCCAGCGCTCGTCTTTTGGCATAGCATTGGCATAAAACTCTGCAATTCTACCATAATTCGTATCTAGTACAGCCGCCACGAGTCGAAAGCCCAAAGTTCTTGATGAGTCTGTAGACTATTGCCGATCTCATTTCCATGCTACGACGTTTGGGCATAAAAGGTCGTCACTTCTTGTAGAATTCCGTATGCTGTATTAAGAAACCGATCATGTTTCGCGCCATTATAATGTATTAGCCTGAAATGGTCAAACAACTCTTTATAGTAGACAAAAGACAGGACGTGCACTAGTCACAGCAATATGTATGGCGCTCAAATTCCAGGCACAGTCATTACCTATATCACGCAGCCAGAAGACTACTTCGTCATTACCTCTTGCCATTTGCTGTTGCTGGGCGTCCATCATTCCGCATCCTCTCTTATTTACTACAATCTACTACCTAGTTGGTAGATTGATATTCCAATAGAGAATAATGAAGAAGGTGAAGCGGTAAAAGGTATTGGTCTCAATAGAAGAAATACCTGTGGTAATTACTAGACCTCATATCTGGAGCCATATCAATTGTAAAATTTGCAAACCTACGCAAACCAGATGACTGGGTTGCAAAAAAATTGGGCATGCTATCAAGGCTACCTCAAATCTAATGGAAAGGTACTTATTTTTACTGACGCAGATACGGTTTATTCTCGTCAGACTGTCCCTTTAGGAGTTGGACAGACTTATCACATCTCTGATTGTTCCATGCTGTTCCCATGTCTCTTCAATTATCAGAGCTGTCTCTGTCTTGCATTTACTGGGCTTCAGCGAGTGTATGCAGTCCAATTATTCTCGAAAAACGAGAAACCATTTGGAGTACCATATGATGATTGGGTTGCTAAATATTGGAACTGGGATGTAGGACAGAGTCAATTCACTCCCAAACCAAATGGATGCATTATCAATAATTCAAGTTCAATGGCTATGCTGGTGGAGACGACACTCCTCATACGGTTTGTAGCATCTCATCTAAGCAGCGCATCATAGTACCATTGTGGATTGGATGGTGCGACACTGTAGCTGACCTATCGCATATTCAAAATCCAAGTTCCAATCCGACAATTTTAGGTCAACAACTGGCGCAATGCGCAAAAAGTGTGTACAACCTGGGAAATATTGGATCTGTGGTCAAGGTCGATGGTGTCCCTATTTCTAACCTTGATGTGACTCTTTCTTTGAACGGCGGATCATTGAATTATAAGATAAATTCTCTAAGTAACGTTTTGGATTTATCCTCCTCGAAGGGATTTTATATCAAGGTGCCCCATAACAGTAATGATCCAGGAAAAGCACAACACCCAGGAACATGGCTGGCTGGGGCTCAAGGATGGTGGGTTTTCCTCAAGCCATTGTCTCCTGGGGATCATACAACCTTTTACAATATTCGTATTACCCCGACTGGTCTTTTGACTTCACCTGGAACTAATCCTCATTTTGCAGATATTACATATACTCTCCATGTGCATAAGTAGAAACAAACCCCCATATCGACCGAGAAGAAGCATTACGCAAGGAGAGTGATTTTGTCTCTTTCTGAAGTGCGATCCGAGAAAGAAATCTTGTTGGCTAGGAGGTAGCGCTTTCTTTACAGGCTCCTCAATCGCCGCGTTGCGAATGAGGCTCTTAAAGTGTAATGATTTTCATGTCTTTCTTCTTCCCTTCAAAACGTATTTTTCGCAGGATCGAAGCGCTCACTTTATTGCTACATACATCCCCTGACTGCCACGGCGTGATATAACGTCCCACACAGGTCTTACGAAATATAGGTTGTCTCACGTTGAGAAGGTTAAATAAAGACTTTATTACGAGCCGTGCGATCTACATACTGATCATACACGATATGCAAATAACTACGGTAGTAGTATTAGTTGCCTTGAGCATCATATTTTTTGAAGTATTCCCAGAGAAAAGTGTTTGGTCAATTCCTGTCATACAGGCAGATGAACATATGATTGCTGTTCCGGCATCGGGAGGATTAAGTTTATTATTAGGGCAAAAACAAGATATAAAACTCTTACCAAAGAACAGCAACGATTTTGGAAAAGAATATTGATTGTAGATGATGAATCCGACGTTACTATGACTTTGAGAGCAGTAATCGAAGATAGCAATAACGATGTCGATGTCAGCAAAAGAATAGAAGTATATACATGTAACGATCCTGTTGCGTCATTGTCAGAATTCAAACCGAATTTCTATGATCTCCTATTAGTTGATATTAATATGCCGCATATGAACGGATTTGAATTGGTCGAAAAAATATTGGCTATAAATATTAATTTCAGAGTTTGTTTCATGTCTAATGGAGAAATAAACCGTGAGGCACTAAGTGAAATATATCCAACAAGGCAAGAAGGATGCTTTATCAGAAAACCAGTCAGTATGGATTATTTGGTTAAACGTATTAGATCAGAGTTGGATTAAGCGCTAAGGGTGCATCTTGTAACATGAGATATAATTGCCTAACATCTTAGAAAGAATAAACTCTAAAATTCTATTAAAAATCACTTTTCTAGTTATCATCGAAATTGTCCTAATTGTTAGTAGTTTCGGTGTATTAGCCTATTTTCAATCTCAGCAGTATTCATTGGGAAATTCAATCAATATTGCTGGCAAAAATCGATATCTTACTTCCAATCTTCTGTTACAAACTGAGAAATATTTGGATGGGACTTCGAACGCTTCGCAACTACAAGCTGCTGTAAATGGATTACAGTCAAATATTATAACCCTAAAACAAGGAGGAAAGATTTCAGGAGTAAATTTAAAACCTCTTTCGTCGGACTTTTTGGACCTCTGGAATAACGTTAATGGAAATTGGAATCTTTACAAAACATCTGTTACGCAAATATTGCCATATCAAGGGACCAATGTAACGTCACCATCGGCATTAAAAACTCCAATGAAAGAAATAGACCAGTTTCGTAAAAAACAATTCGAATCAATGGCGGCTGATCTAATTGCTTCTTCTGATAGATTGGTTAATCAACTAGCATTACAAACAGACAAGAATTCTAACGATCTAATACTTTTACAAATCCTTTTTGCAGTTCTTATTGTCAGTATTTTAATATTAATATTATGCCTTGTTGCTAAAACCGATATTTGATCTGACTCATGCAACATCCAAAATAAATCAGGGAAACTTTGATGTAACAGTACGACAAAGAGGCAGAGACGAGCTCTCGATTCTTAGTCAATCTTTTAATTCCATGATGGCCTCTATTAAAGAACTTATTAAAAATCACTGTGACTGTGAGAAGCTTTTCAGAAGAGGTTCGAGCGGGCTTCAGACCGCTGCGCCGTTGACCTTCTATCCGAATTCGCCACGGTGTTAGTGTTAAACATTTTTTGCACCTCCCACGTGGGATCCAATTACAAGTGCTTAAATCAGCCGCCTTGCTTGTTACGGGCCAAGTCAGCCTTATGATACAAGCTAAGAAAGAATTCATGTCTGTTAGATGCTAAGAGAACCACTTTGCTATTCTAGTCAATAAGGTGCGGATGATGGAAATGGTAAATGCTTAAATCGTACGACACAATTTGTGTATCAGGAGTATGACTGCGTTCATATTTCCCGATATTCTGATGGGCATCGTTAATGGGACTGAATGGATAGTAATTATAGCTATAGTTGCAGTTATAATTTTTGGTGCGAAAAAAATTCCAGAGTTGGCTAGATCTTTTGGGAAGGCATCTTCGGAATATGAGAAAGCCAAAGTTGTGGCGGCCAACGAACTTGAAAAAATCAAGGGCATGGGAGTAACCACTTCAAACGATTCAGAGAAGCTCAGAGAGGTCGCCACTACCTTGGGCATTGATCATACAGGGAAGACTGATTCCGAACTTAGGGATCTTATTCAATCAGAGATTAGTAAACGGTAGGATGGGGGTTTTTACCCGTTAGCCAACAGCAGCAGCGACAATGGTAGTAGTAAGGCGTTCAAGTTGGATAGTGAACTACACGTCCATTGAAATGCGTGGCTTCTCTTCTTGAGCGCCATACATATTGCTGTGACT
>DATBGR010000530.1:0-6719 GCA_036557905.1 Nitrososphaeraceae archaeon
TGGACCATTAAAATTTGTTTATTACTGTTCGCAGTTCAAGGCATTTCTCTGTCCTCAAGATGGCTTTCCTAATATCGGTGAGAGAATACCTCCGACTGATTAATCTAGATAGGTCAATCTCTTGATTAGAAACAATTCTGACGGCTTGCTGGAGCGAATTAGGTGTTGAGCTCAAACTGCCGGTAATAGATATTTGATTGTAGTGTAACCAGTTAGGATCAAACGAAATATTTCTACAATTAGGCATTCCGGAGAATATATTGATTCCTGAACTCTTGCTATCTTTAGCGAAATATCGAACGCAGCAGGATCACTTGTAGCAATTATGATAATATTCCACATTGCTCCACAAAGGTAAAAAGAATTATAGAAACTCTTAATATTGAGTGGAGAAGGTAAAGATCGATTACGATAGTTTTGACGAGACTATTCGATCCACATATTCATATGTATTCACGCACAACTGATGATTATGAGGCAATGTCTAAAGCTGGTATTGAAGTTATAGTTCAGCCCTCATTTTGGCTTGGTAGCCCAAGAACGTCTGTTGGTACATTTGAAGATTACTGGGAACATATGATAACCTTCGAGACTAAAAGGGCTAAAGAGTTTGGAATAGAGCATTTTGTATGCATATCTGTAAATCCAAAAGAGGGCGCACAAAGACCACTAGGTTTGCATGCTATTGAGGCTATGATGAATTATCTGGATAGAGAAAGAGTAGTGGCAGTGGGCGAAATAGGTTATAATATGATAAATGACTTGGAAGAAGAGGTCTTTGTAAAACAGATAGACATAGCTTCACAAAAAGACATGCTTATGACAATTCATTTGCCGCATAATAACAAACAACAAGGAATGAAAAGAATTGAACGGATTTTGGATGATAATAACGATAAAAGTCAAACCAAATACAACAGAAAAAAGATACTGGTGGATCATAATGTAGAAGAGACCATCGAAAAAACGTTGGAGTTAGGAATGTGGGCAGGTCTTTCTGTATATCCAAATACAAAATTATCTCCAGAGAGGGCCATAAAAATAATTGAAAACTACGGAGTAGAACGCATAATGATACATAGTGCAGCAGATTGGGGAGTTTCAGATCCTCTAAGTGTTCCTATAACCGCCAGAGAGATGAGAAAAGAAGGGTTTAGTATAAATGATATTGAAAAGGTCACCTTTTATAATGCATATGAATTTTTCAGACAATCACCAAAGTTTACGTGGAGACCATAGGATAAAAAATTACAAATCTTCCTCAACATCATGAAACTAGCCTTCAGCACGAATGCATTCAAGAGATATTCCTTGCATGATTCGATCAAAAAGATTTCCACGATAGGATATGAAGGGGTAGAGATACTAGCAGATGTTCCCCACGCATATCCCCCTTTGTTTGGAGAAGAACAGATCCGGTCGGTCATGGATACGCTTTCTGAATGCAAAATACAAGTATCTAACCTTAATGCATTTACACTGTATGCTATTACGGACGTTTATCATCCTTCATGGATTGAGAATGATAATTCTCTACGAGAATTACGAATCCAACACACCATGAACTGTATAAAACTTGCACAGAAAATTGGCTCAAAGAATATTTCAACTGAACCTGGAGGACCTGTTGAATCGGGTATCACGGATATTACAAAAATAAAAAAGCTATTCATTACTGGTCTAAATAAAGCCGCTGCGATAGCAGAAGAGAACAAAATAAAAATACTAATTGAACCTGAACCAAACTTGTTTATAGAAAATTCTACACAATTTTTGAATTTTATAAACGATATCAACTCTGATTTTGTTCGGCTTAATTTCGACATAGGACATTTTTACTGTGTAAGAGAGGATCCTGCCAAACTCGTTTATAGATTGGCTGATTATATTGAACATTTTCATCTGGCTGATATAGCAATTGACAGAGTACATAATCATCTAATCCCTGGAAAAGGTTCGATTGACTTTAGGTCAGTTTTTCAGGCAATAGACGATATAGGGTATAAGGGATTTGTGACTGTTGAACTATATCCTTATCAAGATAATGCTGTATATACATCAACAACAGCACATAGATACTTAACTGAAATATTAAATAAAATAAGTTGAGAGTAGGTCTACGTTTTTATAGAGATAGGCAACAACTGAACTACATTAATATCAACAGCTAGCATCATCTTTTCTCTATGATTAGACAATATCTACTATTAATCCGGTTACCTAATGCTTTTACTGCTCCATCCAATATTCTAACAGGATACTTCGCTGTAGTACTTCCATCCCATACAAACATTTCAAATTTATCTATACTGATGCTATCATCAGCCTTACTTTATATCTCAGGAATAGTCTTCAACGACTATTTTGATATCGAAATAGACCGAAAGGAACGTCCTCTTAGACCGCTAGTCACAGGAATAATTACAAGCAAAAAAGCATTCACTATCGCATTAGCTGCAATGGTAGCTGCTAATATTCTTGTCTTCACAGTGGATGTTATCAGTTTAATTGTCGCTATCATCCTATCAGCTACGATAATTGGTTACGACTACCGATTAAAACAAACTATGGCAGGACCCATAACAATGGGCAGCGCACGATTTCTAAACATATTTTTGGGTGCAAGTCCAGCATTTGGTGGGTTATTCTTTTCTCATGATATTTTTTTGGTATTAAGATTGATACTTGTTAGTATGTTGATGTTACTGTATGTCTTGTCAATAAGCATTCTCAGCAGAAGGGAGATTAGCATAACTACCCATTCAAGACGTATTATTGCAGGACCTTTTATCATTATTTTCGCCATTATCAGCATTATAGTGATCACACTGTTCTTCGGTTTTTTCCAAATAGATTTGGTTCCAAATCTAGTACTATTTTCTGTTATCGCGATTATCACATTCAAACGAACAGTATTTGGGGACTACTCATCAAAAGGAATTCAAAAAGCAATCACCATTTTAGTACTATCTATCATTGTTCTTGATTCAATTTTTGTAAGTGGAACTGCGAACATATTCTATGGATCGACTACTTTACTTCTCATAATTCCATCAGTAACTCTGGCTAGAAAATTATATGTGACTTGAGTTCAACAGATTAAAGGAATGTTTGAATATCCAACTACAGCATTAGTTGTAAGGTAGTAGCTGAGATGATAAAATACCATATAGTTATCGATATTGTAGGATTGGAATTTGATCATTTGCAATCTGGTATCGTTCCGAACATATCACGGATTGCAAATGAAGGTGAGAGCGCCAAAATGGTGCCAGTATTTCCGGCCGTTACAAGTACAATGCAAGCTACTCTGTTATCTGGCACGTATCCTAGCGAACATGGCATCATTGGTAATGGGTTGTATGACAGGATCAATCAGAATATTTTGTTTTGGGAACAATCTACTAATTTGGTTAAAGCCGAAAGAATCTGGGACGTCGCAGAGAAGAATAGCAGCAAGCTAGCCATGTCCAATGAGGTTTCGAGACCATCCCCGACATCTTCTTCACCTGTTAAGACAGCAGTCTTGTTCTGGCAAAATACAATGTATTGCAAAGCACACATTGTAGTCACTCCTCGCCCTCTTCATTTTGACGATGGCATGATTATGTGGTGCTATTCTAAACCCGTTGGATATTACGATCAGCAGCTAAAGACGAAGTTTGGAGAATTTAATCTTGCAACATATTGGGGACCATTTGCCTCTTATAAATCAAGTGAATGGATAACTCAGGCTACCAATTATACTTTGGAAGAACACCGACCAAATATACTGTGTACTTACATACCTCACGTTGACTATTCTGCTCAGAGATTTGGTAAGTCAAGCAATCAAGTAAGAGATGATTTGAAGATTGCTGATAACATTGTTGAAAAAATAGTACAAAAGACGATTGCACTAGGAGTAAAGGATGAATCACAATTTATTATTCTGTCAGAATACGGATTTAATGATGTTTCGTCTGCTATTCCTTTGAATCTAAAACTCAGAGATGCAGGCCTTCTAGCTACACGTCAAATCCAGGATAAGGAATATTTGGATTATGAGTTTAGCAATGCATTTGCTATGGTGGATCACCAAATAGCGCACATATATGTCAAGGATGGTTTTGCTAATCAAACCAAACAAGCGTTGGAAAATGTAACGGGAGTAGACAGAATATTGTTCGGGGAAGAAAAAAAGGTTTTGAAGATTGATCATGAAAGGAGTGGCGATATGATTGCAATTTCCGATAAAGATAAATGGTTCAGCTATTATTGGTGGTTCGACCCAGAGATGGCACCTAGCTTCGCAAGGAATGTAGATATTCATAAAAAGCCGGGCTATGATCCGGTTGAATTGTTTATAGATCCAAACACTAGATCAGTCTCCCAAAATACAACTTTGGTAAGAGGGTCACATGGCAGGATTCCTAATCCGGTTACTGGAGAGGGACTTGCATTTTACGCATCAAACCGGAAGTCTGGCATTTTGGCTAATTATGATTCTTATGAAAGTCTGAAAGCGGTCAATATTGGGAAATATTTAACAAGTTTAGTTTCATAGCTAATAATACTCAAAATGAAGACAAATGAAGTTCAAATATTCCATTACACTTTCATCTTTTAGAGATATAAAGGAACCGTTAGAAAAAACCCTGGAACGACTAATTCACCAGAAGTATAATGCGGTAGAAATGTTTGGTGAACCATACGATCTTGACTTGAAATACCTAAATGATATTTTTTGCTCTTTTGAAATACCTGTTTGCGGTATTACAGGAATGTGGGGAGCAAGGAGTGAAGATGGACGGAAAAGAAATCTTCTTAGCTCAAATAAGGAAGTCCTTGCCTGTTCAGAACAATATGTAAAGGATTGTGTTAGAATGTGTAATTTGTTAGGTGGTTACGAAGTTAATATTTGCCTTTTTGCTGATGATGAGTTTGTTCCATTAGATAGAAACCACACATTAGTGGCACAGGCACATAAAGTACGTCTAATCCAAAAGATAGCAATACCTACTCTTTCCAGACTTGCCAAATACTCCTCTGATTATGGGATTCAATTACTATTAGAGCCTCTAAATAGATATAGTACACCCTATTGTACGACTGCCAAAGACGCAATCGACATCGCTAGTCAAATAAATCAAGACAATTTTGGTTTATTATTGGACTCGTTCCATATGAATATCGAAGAAGATTCTATGGAAGCCGCAATTATGGAATCTCGTGATCTGCTAAGACATATACATTTAGCTGACAACAACAGGAAAATGCCAGGAGATGCGCACATAAATTTTGAATCAATAATCAGGCCTTTAAATGCTATAGAATATGATAAGTATATCAGCTTTGAACCTATCTTAACCAAGAAGGAATACGAAATAGCAACGAAAAACGGATTAGATTTTATAGTTACGATCGAGAACAATTTTTAAATTTCTATTTCGTTTTTGCAATACATATCACGGCTTCCAAATTTTGGCTGACGATATCTTTTTCTTAGCTTTCTTTTGACATTATTAGATAAGCTCTGACGAATATTAAAGATATGATTATAAGGTTTGAGGTAGTCGCAAGCAGTAATTTCTAGATTATGTATATAATTTGATTTAATGGTGTAGGTAATGCTCAGGTTTCGACCAATCGGTAAACGCAGACATGAGGGCGATGATAACTTACCATTAGGATAGGAAGACGCATACTACGCCTCTCGTGTATCACACTAAGTCTTTATACAGATGCATGACCAACCAAATGCCAAATGGGTACCTTACTATTATAAAAAGACGAAAATCCTTGACTATACTGGCAATTCTTTATTTTTCGGCGGTAGAAAAATCAGAGTGGAATGTAGAAGAAGCATGACGTCTAATGTTAATATGAAAAAGGGTCCGACGTATAAGGTAAACAGGCAATACCACAAGTAGAAGTACAATACACGATATTAGCATATATGTTCCAGCATTATTGTGACTATTAACTGAGTATACTAAATATATTGGCCTATTCAAAAGGGTAAATATTAGTCCAACAAACCCCATTATTCCATTTAGAGCGAATAATGCTAAGAGTGTGAATGATTCGCCCAACGATCTAGCTGCAATGAAAGCCATTGAGCCAACGAGTATAAACGAGATGTGTTGCGCTAGATGTACGGGTGCATTTAGTTCTGCATAATCGAATATCCATGGTATGTGCCAAAAAGTCAGAAGGCCAATTGCAATTATAACCCAAACGTAACCATATTTATTAATTGTATAAAGTTTTCGTAGTAGCCTAGTCCAAAGGGAGATCAATATCCCCAACCGCGAGTGATCATTCTTATGTCGATTGGAAAGTTTTAGGATGGTTTCTGCAACTTGAACGGACATAACCCCGAAAACAAAAAATAGAGTATGTTCGATGGTCATATGATACGCCAAGTCGCGTTCTGTGAATTCTAGAAATGCCGGTTGGACTAGGATAAATATAAGATTCCCAAAGATTCCGATCAGAAAGTATTCGCGAATCTTTTTTTTATGATGACTATTGTGATTGAGTTTGTTTTTAGGAATCAATTTTTCTTCCTGATCATTCCATGTATCCTAGTTAGTCAGTGATTATCGATATTTCTCAAGCTCAGCAGCCTTACTTATGTTAAATCTATACAGAGAAGTTGCCCAAACTAATATTCCTCCAAGGATAAAGCCGTATATCAAATAAGCAAACAAGCCATAACCAAGTAATATGGAAAG
>DATBGR010000531.1:0-8367 GCA_036557905.1 Nitrososphaeraceae archaeon
CTGTCCATCTCTCCCTTTCGCTTTCGATCAGCGCCCTGCGTTTTCGTTTCTCATAGCGTCGCAATATCCAAGCTCCAATCACACCAATTGCCAATACCCAAAAAATCATTGTCTGAGTCGAGATCATTCCTTCGTCTCCACACCAATGACAATACACACCAATCGAAAATATAAGATTTAGTCGATCGAAAGGACTATGGGTCCTCCATCTCCAAGAGATGAGAGTTCTAATGCTTAACTTCTTATGTTCTGTTCCATTGAAATTTTATTTCAAAAGCAGGTGATTCAAACGATTCAAACATGTTTTAGCAAAGCTTCGACGGGTCTCTTAGTAATCAAAATAGAAACTTAAACCCATTTAGCAGCGATTAAGAGATTTCAATTCAAGAACATCTTGTGGACATTCTCCTTTGTGATATGAAGTTTATAGACTTCAGTATCCTTTAATATAAAGACCTGATCGTGCATCTCAAATAATTCTATCATATTCTTTATATCAGAATTTATCAAACTCTCAGTCATATAGTTACAGTACATTAATCCGGAGAGTCTATTATTATCATATAGTTGCTCTACAATCATTGCTTGTTTTAATGAATTTTTACTTATATCATTTATAAGAAAATCCATACAACATAGTTGTCTATTATTGGTTACATCTGCAATTTTAGTAATGACTTGTCTGCAATATTTTGTAATATCATTCCGATGGCCGGTAACCGTTTGTTCCTTTTCTAAATGATTGTGATTCGCATAATAATACGGCATTGGAGTACCATCATACCATTTCAATTTTGACAGGAATAAAGTTTCTGGGCTTCGCGGTGGTCCACAATAGCATCTAAACAGACCACCCTCCTTGGCCAACCTATCCATCGATTTCAATAGAGCAAGCATAGATTCATGATCTGAATAGATAATTAGGTGATGCTTTTTGGGGATTTCTTGTTGATGTTTTAGCCATTTATCCACAGCGTCTTTCACAATAGAATTAATGGAAACTCGTTTTTGATTTGCTATCCGTCCTAAAGTTGCATGAACTTGATCATCAAATCCTCTAACTATTAAATCACGTGTCATATTCTCATATTCGAATATATGCTATTTAAATATCATGATATCATGATATCAAAACGATAGAATTATATACTGATATCATGATATCAATTATATGCCAAAGTTCCTAGATGTTCATCCTTTGAAAGGGTTTGACGAAAAAGCGTTAAGAAAATTGCAGAACTCGCCTGCGGACGAATTTGGAATCACACACCATAACATTTTGTATAATGAAGAAGCCGACAAATTATTTTGCCTACTTGATGCGCCTAATAAGGAGGCTGTAGAAAAACATCATAATAAGGCAGGTATCAACTGTGAATGGGTAATACCCGTTAAGACTACAGTTTAAGATACTCGTCAACAATTACTTAAAAGATAAGAAGACTATCATCCATCGTGTGCATCTTGGATGATAACCCATCTATTTTTTGGTTTTAATGGCCGATCGACTTTGATTAAAAAATATTTGAATTAAAAAATATAAATTCTTCAAGTGTAAAGTATAAATTCTGATAAATAGTTGAAACCAGAAATTTTATGGTTAAGGTTATAGATAAGTTTATGCATATATATTCATGGTAAAGTTAGAGTTTCTCAAAAAAACTCAAACTCAATCGCAGTCTTTAGAACCCGACCTATCATTTGAAGAAATTTGTCCGATTTGGTCAAAAAAATTAAGAAATGGGATTGACGAGATAGATCGTAAGATATTGGTTAAGGATTCCAAATATTGTGCAGTAGGAGAAGCTTGGGGATTTACAGGCAAACAAACTGGATATTATGTGGCGCCATTAATTCCTATTATTGGCTGTTGGACATGTATTAAATATGGACAGAAATTTAGCAAAACCGCTAGAGAAAAGACATCTTATAGTGATTTTATGACTCTCATTTCAGATTTTGTGAGCCATTGGAATCAGAAACACAAGAAAATTAGAAAGTCTAGACTCGACTCGATAGTGGCGAGATAATAGAACCCAGATTCTAACCCATTACATTTTTTTTACAAACTGAGTCAAAATCTCTCCAAATATAAAGCTGTCATTTTTATTGTTTAGTATTAGTACGTGTAAGCATTCCAGTATCTCTTTTGTAAGAACTATATTCCAGTAAGAACAATTATCATACTAGAAAATAAACCCAGTTATGTTATTTTCATATGATATCAGGATCTCTACTATCATATAACTAATTTCGTCTTATGAAATAAATTTTCTCATATAAAATCGAGTTGCACTATTTAAGGTCTGGATCGAGGCAATGTTGATATGATTGATTAAAACATTATACAATTAATTCAAGCTTGAACTCAGAAAGACATGTAGCAATTGTAACGGGCGGAAATCGTGGGATTGGATTTGAAATATGCAAGGAACTATGTAGGGTTGGTTGTATAGTCGTTCTCACAAGTAGGAATGAAGAAGAGGGTCGACTAGCAGTATCTAAACTAGATCATGATGACAACGTTGTATATCGAAGACTCGATGTCACTGATAGTAAAGATATCTCAAGTCTTAGGGATTGGATTCTAGAGACTTATGGCAGAGTTGATATCCTGATTAATAATGCGGGGGTTTATTTGGACGAGGGAGTAAGCGTGTTTGACGTAGATGAGAAGATTATGCAGGATACATTAGCTGTTAATTTTTATGGAGCATTCCATATGTGCAGAGTTTTTGTTCCGATAATGAGACAAAATGGATATGGTCGGATAGTAAATGTGTCCTCTGGATACGGAGCAATAAGTGAGATGAGTGGATATGTAGCTGCATATAGAATTTCAAAGGTTGCACTTAATGCCCTCACATTAATTATGGCTAATGAGTTGAAAGGCGAGAACATTAAGATAAATGCGGTATGTCCTGGATGGGTCCAAACAGATATGGGAGGTGATATGGCCCCCATTAGCCCGGATCACGCAGCCAAAGATATAGTTCACTTTGCTTTAATTGACGCAAAAGGGCCTACCGGTAGCTTCTTCAGACATAAGAGACCCATTCAATGGTAGAGATACTGACTCTAGTATGACTTTGCTTGACATGGGATTACAAATCATTCTTGTTTCAGTATCAGGTGTGCTTTCTCCAGGTCCACTATTCTTCGCAAATTTAGTTTTAAGCAAGAACGGTGGATTTTGGTCCGGCATAAAGATAGCGATTGGTCACACAATAGTAGAGCTTCCAATCGTCATCTTATATTCTATCCCATTGGTAATATTTTCTTCTGAAAATGTGACTTTTAATATTATCAAATTCATTAGTTTTATTGGAGGAATTAGCCTAATTGCAATTGGTATCCTTTTTGTGATAAAGATTATCAGCAAAAATAACAAGCACAATTATATTGTTGAGTCATCTGGGATTGATAAGCCAGTTGTTGCTGGAATCTTATTCACAGGTATTAATCCATTTTTCTTTCTTTGGTGGATTACCGTAGGTATTAAATTAATTTCTGATTCAATAGCATTTTTAGGATATCCAATAGGAATAGCCTTTCTCTTTTTGGTACATGTATGGATGGATTATGCGTGGCTTGGTTTATCTTCATATTTTGCATCTAGAGGGATCTCGGTTATAAGATCCCAATATCACAAATTTATAATTCTACTATTAACAATTCCCCTTTTTTACTATGGTATTAATTTTACATTGACTGCGATTGGATAGTGGGTGTATTTTGTATCTGGTTACCAACTTATAATAATCCTAATAATACTAAAAAATACATAAATCTCCTCCACCTAAATTCTAAGTTTCTGATTACAGGTCGCGCACAGACTTCTAAAGTTCTGTCATATTGCTTCTTCATCTTGAACTCCCGTCGCAAGATCTACTGCATGAGACACAGGACTGATAAAGATCTTCCCTATTTTAGAATTCTCTCTTATTATTCCGATAGCCTCATCTATTTTTGCGTCTGGTAAGACCCCTACTACTACATATTTATCCCCAAATTCAGGTGTGAAAATTTGCGTTCCTTTTGAGGTATGAATCTCTGCAGGTATGGTTTTACCACGCCCTTTTACCTTAAAGACAGTTAAGCCACCAATTCCAGTCTTCTTCAATCCGTCGCTTACCTTTGCAATGTCATTTTCAGCCATAATCACTTCTATTCTTATCAATTAATTTCCTTAATGTATGGCTATTAAAATAATTATCCCCTGATTACCAAGAAGCAACTTTTTTATAGATATGTGCTTGTATGATAACGACTTGGCTATAGACACTGGAGATACGGCGTGGATGCTAATTGCATCGAGTCTAGTTTTGCTTATGATACCTTCATTAGGATTATTTGAGGCCGGTTTGCTTAGGAAGAAAAATACGGTCTCAATTTTTATGCAGATATTCTTTGGAATGGCTCTCCTGAGTGTTATGTGGTTCACATTTGGTTTTAGCTTATCTTTTGGCCCTGACACCGCAGGACTTTTTGGAAACTTGCAATGGACATTTCTCAAAGGTATTCCGTGGAATGCTCCCTTAGAACAATATGCTCCTACCATTCCGGGTGTGTTATTCGTAAAATTTGAAATGATGTTTGCAGTAATAACTCCCTTACTCTTAACTGGTGCAATAGCAGAGAGAATGAAATTTAGTGCTTTTGTCTTGTTCATAGCTGCCTGGAGTTTACTTATTTACTATCCTTTGGTACACTGGATATGGGGAGTAGGAGGATGGCTTCGCGAGCTGGGTGTAAAGGATTTTGCAGGAGGAATAGTTATCCACACCAGTGCTGGAATGGGCGCCCTTGCTGCAGCTCTTGTTTTGGGAAGAAGGAAGGATTTTGGTCCCTCAATAATGGTGCCTCATAGCATACCGCTTGCGGTTCTTGGATCATCACTTCTGTGGCTTGGTTGGTTTGGATTCAATGCTGGCAGTGCACTAGCATCAGGAGGCGTAGCCGGCAACACCGTGATTAATACTCACATGGCATCTGCAGTTTCTGCTCTAATATGGGTGGGACTCTCATGGAAGAGGACTGGAAAACCGAGTGTAATTGCAGCGATTAATGGGGCAATCGCCGGTCTCGCAGGAATAACTCCTGCGTCAGGATATGTGAGCGTCGAATCCGCGTTTGTCATCGGTATAGCGGTGGGATTAGGCTCTTACCTTGGAGTATTATTTCTCAAAGACAGGCTCAAGATTGATGATGCGCTTGATGTTAGTTCTATTCATGGGATACCAGGCATAATTGGCTCGCTATCTATAGGAATTTTTGCCTCTCTAGCAATAAATCCTACCGGTGTTAATGGTCTTCTATTTGGTAATCCGCAACAGCTGTTGATCCAAGCAATTGGAGTCGCTGTTGCCGCAGCCCTAGGATTCGGTGGCACGTATATAATAATGAAGGTCATAAATGTGCTAATAGGCGTCAGGGTCTCTCCAAAGGTAGAAGAAGAGGGATTAGATATAGAAGAGCACGCAGAAAGAGCCTATAGTGATGAAGACGAATTGGGAAAGCTCTAACCTAGGTGTCTATAATGTCTTTTAGGGTTCACAGCAATTATCATTCCCATACGCCTAGTTTAGACAAATAGAACCGTCTTAACAGATAACTAATACGAACAATTGAGCAAGGCAAAGGTTAATCTAAAAACACTACTTGCACATAAGATCGGTACTGCACAGAAGATTTGATACTCACAATATTAAATATCTCCCAACAGTAACACTCGATAAGCTTCATATTATTATATTTTAAATTATTGCTAGAAATGTTTTTAGAACATAGAAATTTTCATCGTACTCGCTGAACTGATAACGCAAGAATCACGAATAAATACCCAAGTGAATGAGAAAAGGCAGAATTATTACCATCTGGTTCTTTATATTACCGTCGTTTAATATCTATGCTGGCACTTTATGTGAACGAATTCCTGTAATAAGCATCTGAATTCCAATAATTAAAAGCCCCACAGCGATTATGACTCCCGCTAAGGCTGCACCAAATGACGGTACCACAAGTATCGCGATACCAATCCCTACCGCAAGAGCACCGACACCAACATGGAATCCTCGTGAAAACCCTCTATGTCTTCTGGAGAGGCCTTCTATTATCCTTGAAGCACCAATAATTAGCAACGCAATTGCAACGAATATTAGTATAAGTACAGCTGCCTCGGTAGGATATGAGATTGCTATACCTGCTAAAATGAGAATTAATACTCCAAGTCCTATGCTTGACCATCTTGACCTTCCCGGTAAAAAGATCCCAGCTATTACCCGCTCTATCCCAACAAAGAACAAAATTATTGCCAGTAACCAAACCACTGAAACAAACGCAGCAGCTGGAGACACTAGCACTAGTATGGACAGTATAATAATGATAGCGCCTAAGCCTATTTGGAGCATTCGAACCCAAGTTGGCCTTTTGTTCACGTACACGTTGTTCACCATGTTGTCGATTCTAGTATTTAAGTATTGAATTATCTTCTTACGCGCTGGATTACAACTTAATCAAATATCAGCAGGATTGTTCAACAGTAAAGCCATTTGTATTATCATATCTTCTAGACTTTAAGCCTCGATACTGTTATCATAAACCTTAATTCTAATTTTGATTGGACTTGCTCAGAATCAACAAATATGACTTTTTTTACTTTTGATTCGCATTATGTTCCCTTATTGGGGAATATTTGAAGTTCTCCAATTGTTAATAGTATCCATAGTATCATCATAGCCGCTTTGAAGAAGATTTTCAATTGTTCCGGACGAAAAATCAAACGTCTTATCTGAAATCGTATTTTGATCATTCTTTCTTTCAATTCTTACTACTTCTGCTATATCAAAACTACCTTCTACGATATCTTTGTAATTTCTTGGTTTCATTACCTGTCCATGATATTTTGTTTGACGATTCATTAGTTCATTGATAATATCATCCTTAACCCCATTTTCCTTGCCTGTTTTTATCAAATCTTTTACTAAATCTATATAATCAGATATTAACAATAAAATTTCTTCATCTCTATGACTCCGATCAGAAAAGGTGATGTCATTATTTCTATTTAAAACACCGTCATGATCGACAGGAATTTGTACCTGTCGTGTAGGATGTACGTTCACTATACATATACCAAGAGTAGGAACTTTTTCCTTTACTCCTTTAATTTGGTACCAATAATTTCTATGCATCAATACAAGTTGACTAAGTGGTGTATTGGACATCAATCCCCCATCCCAAAAATATCGTTTCTTCTTTATGTAATAACTACTGTATCTATCCACGCTATCTTTCTGACTAGTGCCCGCTTGATCTTCTTGCCTCCTATTATTAGTGCGATGAGGATCATAACTCTCAACCTCTAAGGAGGCATAATCAAAATTTACAGGATACGATCCACTGGCCATAACGTGATCGGAAGTAATTCCTTTGTCGTAATTAATTACTCGTTCAAATCCTATTTCGTTACCTTCCTGTGAAATATATCTTCCATATTCAGTTTTCCTTGAGCCATCTGCTTTAGGATAACTGTCAAACGTAACTGGCAAGCCATCCGCTACATCAACTGCGACTAGAATTAATCTGGGTTGGTTATCTTCAAAACTAGTAGCTATGGGAAATTTTGCAAATTTCTCTAGACTTCGCTTCAATGGTTCATTACTAAAACGATACCATGTATTTCCGAAAAGGTCTAAGAACTTGTTATCAGGGATAGGAATGCGAGGACTAAAAACATTGGGAACTCCCATTAGTGAAAATTCTCTTGCTGAATAATATCTTCTGGCCGCCTCTCCTGTTGCAAAGGCTTTATTGATGCTGTGCATACTATCCCACCAAATCTTGAACCAAGGATTGGTATCTGCTAATGACTGCTCGGACAAATATCTCCAGAATTCAATAAGTCTTTCTGCGGAGCCCTCATAGGTATTATTTTCCACAAAATAACTTGTTAGAACGGCCGCGTTCATTGCGCCAATTGAAGTTCCTGCTATAATGTTAAAAGTAGAACTTTTCTTTTTGCCTTCTTCTTTGTCTTTTTTGGCTAGCCAATAATATAGTGCTTTGTATGCTCCCGCTTCGTAGGCACCTAAGGATCCTCCACCTTGCAGTACTAATGCTCTATCTTTTTCTGGAATATCAGAGGTATTCATAAGTTACACCGGATTAATGATCGCAATGACGTTTAAACCCAACGCAATGTACGATATTAGAATTTGGTTTCCAGATTGGTTGAATTTCAACTGAGAGCAACTGATATATATTGTCATCAGAGACGTAGTTATTAATAATATGGAAATCAAGAGTAAGTCAAAATCATCGTGGTTTTGGGTTTTTCAGATTGCTGTCGGCAGTTTATGTTTACTA
>DATBGR010000532.1:0-3849 GCA_036557905.1 Nitrososphaeraceae archaeon
TAGATATGTAATATCTAATGAATGGAATTCATAGACTCGCTATCTTACATCGTTTCAGATCATATCGTTTCCAATACGGATCTATATCGTAAATTAACTTAAGGTAGGCCAGATATGATATGTAAATCAGACAATCTTTCGGGTGTATTAATGATTTAACTGATGTACCTGAAATTAACCGACCATTTTCAGTCCCAAAAATATTAATGGGAACTATGTAATATACCAGAGTTATCATTCGTGCCAGAGAACAATCCCTATCTTTCACGATAAAACGTAATACAAATGACCCCCGATTTGTAAATTTTATGTTGTTGTGGTTTTACAACAATTCAATTATATGCTTATGTGCTGGATTTGTTTATTTTGTTATCATGGTATTTAAGTAGTTTATAAAAAGCAACATCAGGATATAGACCGATACAATACCGTGGGCAGGAAAATGAGGTATCCTTACATAAGAAATGCATTAAGCACTGAGAATGTTAATTGTGAGGCTGCCCCCTTTAGTCAGGGTTCAAGATTCTTGTTTATACCTCTCTAGCATGAACTTTGGATACACCAGTTCTAAAAAGGCATTTGTAATAAATTTATAATCTTTGAGTTGTTCGGATTCTTTTCCAATGAGAAGTTGATAATTTGCATGTGCATCTATAATGTAATTCTTAGTTAGATTCTTGGCGCCTTTCAGTTCTTGTTGTTGCATATTCTTAATTTCTGAACGCCTCTCACTTAACTCTATGAATAATTGATTTGCTCGTTTTTCACCATAAAAGAACACGAACCAAAGTCTTTCCTCATCTTTTGGCCCTCTCTTATATATCCATATCATCTTCATCGCTTGTATTGACAGATGTAATAAGACGATGCAACCTTCAAAAAAGCAATGCAGTTGTTCGTTAGCAATAACGTATCGTGTTTCATGTATGTACAAAATGGCTTTATCCTGATCTATCTTAAGCATGTCACGAGTACCTTTAACGGTCTTTAGCTCCAATCTGCTCTGGACTAGTTTCCTTTTGGTCCATCTTACTTCATTTATAGGTCCAATAATAGGTGGATCACACTCCTTTAATTTATTAAAATACCACTCTACTTCTGATTTTTTATGAAAGCGAATGTGACAAAATATCCAAGCATTTGAAATATCTCGATATTTTAGAAAAAAATCGCTTACAGATACACCAGGCATAATAAATTGTCTGCGTGCTTTGTTTCCTAGATAGATATCGCCAGGCATGATCTCACCAATGATAGGCTCTAGACGAGTGGATCCAATGACTGCTAAGAACATTAAAAGAAAGGAAACTTTCTTGTTCCGCTCACTTTTACTTTTATTTTTTCTTCCAGTGTGGGGAATTGTACCAGAAAAATAACGATAATGTTCTGCTTCCCTTTTAGATTTTACCATTATGTCCCAGCCCAAAGTCAGCATCCATATAGTACTGTTAGATAGCCAAGAGGCCCTTTTTATACCTGGTCTGAATTGATCACGTTCAATTATTTCCTGCATCTCTAACATGTTTAAGTGTCGACTAAGGACGCGCCTTGTTATTTTAGGATATGAATTCTTTAATATTGATAAAATTTTATTAAAACCAAGTTTATCGTAGCATCGAAGGCTATTAATTATTATTTCATCAATTGTGTGAATATATCTCATTATATTATGGATACTAGTATCTTCTAACTTTATTAGTATTACTAGAGTGCTAAAATACTAATGAGCCTAAAAATTGCTCCAATTTTCTTGACAAATAAAATTTCTGCTACATTGATAATTCCAATAGAAATTGCCAGACGTCACGGTCTAGACCGTCCTTCCCATGTAGTTGTTGAAGATACTAAAGACGGCATATTAATTCGAAAACTTCAGGTAGCTGCAGCAAATAATGAATGAGTGGAGAATCTACAGATTACGAATATCTTGTTTAGAAAACATCCTAATTAAAGCGGCAAAAAAGGTTGATGAGAGTAGAAGTCTAGGTTGTGAGCCAGTCTACTTCTCAACCACTATGCCAGCAGCCATCAAAAATATTAGGACAATATCCAAATGGCTACTATAACTGATAATACACACGGACACGTTCATAAGGTTTTCGACTACCGTGGTTATGGCTATGCAAGTTTTAAATCATAACAAGATCGTTCTCTACAAATCTAATTCTGATAATATGAGTTGACAAAAATGGTAACACCTGATAAGAATAATGCAAATAATTGTATTAAAGGAATAAGTGAAGAAAGTCCCAATGATCCGGATCCAACTCTCTGTGTTGGGAATACTAGTTCTGCATACAATGGCATGATCCCTTATTTCATTATTGTTTAAGTATCATACTGCTGGTATCAGGAAGCTGGTACCATTAATGCAGGATTCCCAAACTGCAAATGTTTATGATAGCTTGATAACACAAGAAGAATTAAATCATTATAAAGAAGCTGAAGGAAAACCTGTAAGAATTATTTATAAAAAACCAAACTTTTGGACTGAAGCCAGACTGATTGCAGAGCAGCTTAGATTCTATAATGTTGCGACTACTTTTGGTATAACTGATTTAAATGATTCTAAAGGCAGAACACTGTACATATATGGAGTAGATGTTGATACAGAAGCAGCGTATGAGAGATTAAAACAGCTTATTGAGGAATTAAAATTAAAAACTATTGTTGTCAAATCATACAAACCACATGGATATCACTTCTATATATTAACTCCAGTTAAACACGAATCACTCAACGGACTCCACTTTAAGCTGGGATTTGAAATCGAGATTAAGGCAAACATGAGCTTGGGGACCATGACTCTGCCAACGAGTGTTCATAGAAAATACCCGTCATATGTATATCAACATGTGGGTTTGACTGATAAAGTCTTAATTGATGAAGATGACTCAGTTTATCAAAAAATAATGCAACTGATGTCATATTGCATTAGATCAAAGTTGGATTCTGAGGCAGCTGATAAGTCATCTGAATCTCAATTGCAAAAGGAGCAAGTCGTATTGCGATCCTTTAAACCTCTAAATGAAGAACAAACAGCAAAAACATGCAAGTACATTGTTACCAAAACTAATGCTTATGTAGAGCATGCAAGAAACGACTTTGTTTATGGATTATCTGGGCATTGTTTTCATAATGGTATTTCACAATTAAGTACTATAAATCTAGTTGCCCGTATATGTAGCTCGGCAAACGATCCAGAGAAAAATAATCGACTAGATGTCGTATCAGAAACGTATAAGAAGGGGTCATCAGGAAAGCCAATCAAAGGTATTAGCAAGCTTAGGAACATCATTAGCAAGTATAATAATGAAGATGAGCAAAAGACTGAGGAAATTATTGCTGAAGTTAATAATAGATTAGGGATATCCCAGTCAACTCAAACATTTGAGACATCATCAACAGAATTTGATCCTAAATCAATATTCCTATATGATCTGTCAGATGAGATGGTTGAAACTTCTGTGGCTTTTTTAACTCCATATTATATTAGCAATAAGGATGATAAGAAAAAGTTCGTTCAAGTATTTGCAGTAGCTGCATGGTTTGGTAAGATTTCAGAAAATACTGCATGCAGAATTCTATCTCAGATCTGTATAAATTCATTAGCAGAGAATAACATCAAAAATAACAAGGATTGGATTGAAAGTCAGCTCCAAGATTTACGCGAAATTTATGAAAAGGCCCTTAGAGGAGAATCCATTGCCATCTATATTACAGATTCAACACTAGTCGACCTAGTAGCAAGCGTAAAAAAATGTGATAAGACAACGTCTAATAGATTATTGGATAGACTGAAGCTATTTTGGCATGATGATATACAAGCACAGAGAAATTCTGCCCAGC
>DATBGR010000533.1:0-5185 GCA_036557905.1 Nitrososphaeraceae archaeon
TTTATCATGACCAAGATGGGTTACTACATTGACTGGTTAAAAAGAGAAATACGTAAAAGATTGAAGCCAGAAAGATCTGAGATGGCTACAATGAATTGAGATCTATGTGTAGGTCGGTTGTAAATGCTATCTTTAGTCTGATTTGCATGGTTATCAATTTCCCACCATATAAAACCACTTAGAACGATATTTGGGTATAGTTATACTCAAACGCCAGATTTGCATTGAGGATATTCTACATTTAGTTATCATCATATTCGCAGATAAAAATTAAAACCGCGTCTCATATATTACAACAAAAGGGAATAAGTGAAATAGCTTGGTTGGTGATAGAAATTCCCTGACATAAGTGTAAGTATGAAGCATACAATACTCAAGTGGAACTTTTGGAAATACTGCCAATAGTTGTAAGTTATCGAAAAGCTCTTCAAGGTGAGTCGAATGACACATTCGTGTATTTTAATCGGGATAATTATTCAAAAGCTGGAATAGAAAAAAGATAAATGGTTATGGTCAATCCCTCTCCCTCCTAAAAGGTGATTCATTACTTATAGGTAAAGCATTCTTAAATTGCGTAATTGAGTCTATTCCCAAACGAAGATCTTCTTACCAAAGAGATAGAGTCATGGAAGGGTTTTGCAGACAGCCTGTCATCAGAGGAAGACAGAAAATTATTCATGAAAATGTTAAACGATTGTTACAAATATGCTAGTGCTATTAATGCTAAAGGAGGTCCTTTTTCTAGTGATCCTTTAATCATGGCCTTGCTACTATCACAACACAAGATCATTGAATGGTTAACTGATAAAATATCAAAATATACTTACTCAAAAATCTAGATAATAATCCACTTGAATCAAATATAAGGAAAAGAATTAGCTAGTCAAAAATGTAGCATCTGTGGTAATCCTCATTATCTTGGAAATTATCATTTTCAAATCTGGTGTTAGGAAATCTGCAGACAACATAGCTTTAAATATAAAAGAAGTAATTAACAGCTAAAAACTCCATAACATGTGGTTATTAAATACCGCCTCATAGGAATACTCGTCTCTTCCCAGGGCTTCATAAGTACCAAAAATAGTCTCAAAAGAAGCAATAACATTCGCGAGAACGAAATTAGCTTGTTCTAGCTAATCTACAAAAGCAGAGAGTTCAAGTTCGGAAGTACTATTCATAATCTGGCTGGAATTGAGTTATAATGCGTTGTAAGTGGATGACGTGTGATTCAATTAGAATTTCTATATAGCACTTAACCAAAAATAGTTGTCTGTCTTGGTATTGAATGTATTGCTGCTATCTTACTTTTAACTGACTAATGCAAATATGCTAACAAACTGACTGACGCCTGGATTGTTTTTCTTCTACAAATTTAGTACAATCGCATTCTAAACAGAACTCGACGGGCATGACTTTTCTAGTTCTTATATTTTGAATAGATGATGACATATGATACAGCTTGGGATGTTTGCATGTGCAAAGCATAGCCTCATCCATTTTAGATTCTAATACGGATTCTCGTTCATTCTTCTTAACTTTCCTTATCAATCTTCTAGATTGTGGTAATAGTTCACTTTATTCTAGATTCAAATTATTTTGAATTACTAGTCAAAAGGAATGTCCAATCATGATAATGGATTGAAGGTTGGCAATGGACCGCGTTTCCTAGGTCCCTCCATCTGGGAAAATGGAACGAGACTCATCAACTCATTCGACAGGAAGGAGATGATAGATGCCAACCTTCACAGAGATCTGTGAGCTAAACTATTTAGTGATATAACTTCCCTGCCAGTCAAAAATTCGTCTTTTTAGGGTTTAACTGCCTTAGTCTTTAAACTATCTTCTGGGATTTCCCCGCGCTGTCACAAGCTACACTGATGGGACATTACACTACCCGTGCACACATCCTTATGTTATGTAGGCAGATTATCTCATCCCTGTCTGGTCCTAAAGCTTGACGTGCATTTGCCGACAAAGATACCAGATAGTTGCCGGCAAATGCTTACTATTTGTTGATGGCAAATGCTGGGCGTTGCAATGAAAGCAGTCTGGAGGTGATGATACACCAACCATGCATGGTACAAGGGGAAATCCATTTTGGGTCGTTTCCAAGCAGTTGCCTTACACTCAAGCCCAGCATAGATTTTGCCGGCACATTACGCTAAGTGATATTTTCTAGTTTGCATTAATTTGAAGTCAGGACGGATATTCAATTTCCCTATGACACTTTCTCATAATGCTAGCTTGTAATTATGCTGCTGTTTCATACTTCAGATTATTTCGTTCTGGATTCTTGCAGGCATATGCTTACGGTGGTAATAAACATGGCCAGTACGTGTTACCGACTACCCATTACGATATTAGCAGAACCCTAGGGCATGTAGTTAGCTAGCAAGAATCCATATGTTATTGGATTGCATAAGCAGACTCTACGGGTATTAAATCCTGCTCGTCGACTTGTATCTCTCCATATACACCGTACCTAGCACTACTGTAATTGTACAGATCGATAGTGCTCTCTGCTCTTCTTAACGAATCCCCCTTTAGCATGCAAACTTGGCCATTATCTAACCTCGATACAATGACCTGACCATATTGATCCAGATAAAGATCTACAAAGATTTTGGACACTTATTGTTACTATCCATATAAATATACGTCAAGGTTCCTTTTGTATCTTTCTATATAGATTTCTGATCAGGCATATGTAGAATTTGTTAGATTCTACCGGTGTCAGCAAAACCCTCTTCGCTTAAGATTCAGCTTGAGCAAAAGTGAATAGCAAATTTCGCAAGTGCCCTCAAATCATCTTCTGAAAAATAGCCTGAGCCTATACGCAGTAGTCTGATTTTATTCTATAGCCATTCTTATATCCAATAGTGTCAATACACGTTGGATTAGCAGAATAACTTTTGCCATTAGGTGTCTTTGGATCAGATATATACCAAAATACAACATCCCTGTTTGTAGCCTGCTGTTATTTGGCTAGCATCCCACTTTGGAAAGTTTTGGATTAGTATATATCCAGATCTTGGCTTACTCCGCAAGTAAAGCGCAAGTCGTGGAAAGTATGAATGCTAGTTGTTTCGCTTAAAGGTTATATAAGTGCGAGGAAAACTATCTTGTTCGATTTTGAGCAAACTCGATGGGATTCCTGAACAGTAAATGATGTTGTAATTGAATTTCATATATCAAATTTAACTGCCTTGTTTTCTGAGACTGGATTTGGAATTCACAAGCTGAAGATAATGATAGTGAATCTTACACATTGTTAAATTCACTAACTCATATTAGAAAAATAGTATATTATAAGATCTCTTGAAAACTCAAATGAATCTGGTATGATGAGCGGTCAGAAATAAGAATCGGCTGCGAAATCAATACTAATCACATAGTACAGGGATACGATACAAAATACAAAGGAATTTCCAGAGTTCGAAAATGTGAAATATATTCGGTTTGCAACTGACGGTGCTTATCTATCCCATGTTTCTTTAGATGCCCGTGGTAAATGCATAAATACTCATATGATTCCCATTTATAATTTGCAAGATATAGTCATTTCTAACATTATTTATTATACTTTGGGATTGGATGAAAAATACATGAAAGATATCCTAACATTTAAGCAAGAAAACACTAAATTAGAAAATATCAAATCCACATCAACATCCGATGTCTGTCCTACTGGTACTAAGAGGGAGTTTCCAAGAGGCTTAATAAAAGCTATAGTTAGCCCATTCGTTCAATTCAAATACTTAATCCTCTATAAAATCTAGCGGGTTTATGAGATAAATAGACCCATACTCTCCTGGTTTAGAAATGCTACCGTGTTTATTGACTAAATCAATTGCTTCTTCAAATGATTTTCCAATCAATCTACCCCTAATTCTGTTATTCATCCTATCTGGAGATATTGAATTCGTGTTAAATTTCTTCTTCCTTGCTGAGATTGGATCGATATAGATCGACTGATCTATTGGTCTGAGTGCTATAATCCTACGGCCTAATGTTACCATTATATCTACAATAATTTTTTGACGATCTTCTCCCGCCGATTGATTTGGTAGTTGTGTCATAGTATTGCTCGCAATCTATCAGACAAGCATAATATATTATCTTACCATTCCTCCTTCATACCCTAGTTGATTTACCCCTGAATATGGTAGCGTGCATGTCAGACGATAACGATCGATTAATATTTTTGCTAGTACTAAGATGACCGATCTGTCAAATATCGTGTAACTTAAAAGAACATAATTAGTTGATCGAGCCCTATGACGCTTGACATGTCTAGACTTTTCAAATTCACATAAAGCTTTTTGAGACATTAACCATTGGTCTTGTAAATATGATAATACAATTGTTACATAGGTATGCAAAAATATTGCCGTTAAAGTTTTTCCTTTAGTTAGTTGCATCGAGAATGAAAATGATCTAAAATTAAACAAAATGGTAATTCACGCATTACAGTGAAATGTCGCTAGACCTTTCATCGCTTCGGCTCAGTTCTATTCTTTGTAATATCGTATGATTTATAAAAACAATAAAACTGATTATAGAGTCACACTGCTAAAGCTTTACAGTGATTTAGACGACGAGATGGAATCGAATATTGAAAATAATGTTTAGATTAATACAATAAATATTCATTGTATTGTTAGACTCTACAAAATTTGTCGTACGTCCATGTCTGATTGCAAGTAGTTGCAGATGATCACAGAAAGTTAAATATGTAATGTGATGAAAAATATTTTTACCTTCATTTACTTAGCAATTATTGGTTTAAAAATTCAAGTGTAAAAAAGATCTGGTAAAGGCTGTTACATACACTAGGGTGATATATTATAACTAGAGTAAAATTCGAAAGCAATTTTGGTAACGTGGGTACTTAGACCCAGATTGAGCAACTTATTTTTCCTGGTTGGCCCGATGATCACTTTTACTACGTACGCTAAAAATCGTCAGACATGCTTTATTTAGTATTTCCTAAAGCAATCAAACTCTAGTTCGTTATTATAGAGGAGGAGAATCAATCATAATATACATTGTCAAAACAAAACTGCTACATCCAACTGCTTGGTACCAGGGGATTGAAATACTTGTAATTGGATAGATTAATTAAATAATAAATCCATTATTTTTCGTACCAAATGACGTTACATGAAAAAGAAAAATCTGGGAT